>JAZRYS010000023.1:0-3212 GCA_045600865.1 Candidatus Aphodosoma sp. | reverse complement strand
AGAAGCTGTTTAAATTTTATTGAAAAATAATGCTATGTAGCCGCGTAAATATTTGAAAATCAGTAGGTTAATTGAAATATTTTTCGTAACTTTATGAATATCAGGTCATTACAAGTTATGAGTCAATATTCAACTAACCTCACTGATAAACAGTGGCAAGTTACAGAAAAAATTTTGGATCCGCATCATCGCAAAAGAAAATACCCTCTCAGAGAGACAATGAATGCAATTATGTATTTGGTGAAAACAGGATGCCAATGGCGGATGCTCCCGAAGGACTTTCCGCCTTACAACACCGTTTTCTACTACTTCAACAAATGGAAACTTGAAGGTGTCTTTGACGAACTTATGGACAATCTCCACGTCATTGTCCGGAAGTTGATGGGCAGAGAGGACACGCCCAGCCTTGGAATCATAGATTCCCGAAGCATCAAGTCGTCCCATCACGTGGATTCCGACCGTGGCATTGACGGCAACAAGAAGATTAAGGGGCGCAAGGAACATATTGTAGTTGACACACTTGGACTCCCTATGGGCGTTGTTGTCCACGAGGCGAATATTCATGACAGTGTCGGTGCTCATACAGTTATAGATTCTATGAGAGGCAACTTCCCACGACCTTGAGATTATAGATGTGGTGGGAGGGCATAGGCTACAGGAGTTTTTTGAGTTCTTCCGGATTAGGAAGTGCGTTGCGGTATTCCTCTGGCATATCCTGAAATGTCTTGTATGTCACCACACCCATAGGCTTACTGTAATCACGTACTGCGTACTCGACATAGGACCTGTCGGCCTCCTTGCACAGGACTATGCCGATTGCCTGATTCTCGTGAGGCTTGCGAACCTTGTCATCGAGGATCTGAAGATATTGGTGCAGCTGACCGAGATAGGACGGTTTGAATTTCCCAATCTTGAGTTCCATCACTACAAGTGCGTTCAATTCGCGATTGAAAAACAGCAGATCAGGGAAGTGCTCAACGCCATAGACTTCAAGATGATACTGATTGCCTACGAAGGTGAAATCTCTTCCGAAGGTCATCATAAAGCGGCATACATTGGCCACAATCTGGTTCTCCACGATTCTTTCGTCCACTGTGCCGTAGGTTTCGTCGATGTCTTCAACGTTGATGAAGTCCAGCAGGTATTCATCCTTGAACATCCGGATGGCTTGAAGTGCGCTTCGTGATGAAGGCATTGTTGCAGTAAAATTATTCGGCAGAGATTCTTGCCCCTCTTTATAGAGGCCGAGATTGAGGGCATCGCGCAATTTACGGGTGCTCCAGGAGTGGGTTACTGCCTCGTGGATATAGAACAAGACTTCGTTGATATCCTTCGTCTTGTTGAGAATCGTCATATGATGCGTGAAACTGATGCCCAGAAATTCATCCCTGTTGATTTCGGTCGTCACTGACGACCATTTTTGCAGAGTAAGAGCATCCGACTCAATAGGCTGTTCATTATCAGTCGGTTGTAATTTGGTCGTCACTGACGACCGATTTATGAACTGGCTCCAGAACTCGGCAAAGCTTCTCATTTTCCTCACGCTTTCCGGTGAGAATCCACGAAGCCCCGGGAGCTCTTTCTGTAGCTGCTCACAAATGGCATCGATGGCACCTGTTCCCCAGTACCCTTCCCGTGAATGAGCGCTTACGTACAGGCCTATTCCGAAATAAAGTGACAGCTGCTCGCCGCTTACCATCTTTACGGCCCTGGACTGACTCTCAAGGATTGCTCTTTTTATGGTTTGAACGGCGTCTTTATACGCCAGAGGACTTTCAATTTCTGCCATACCCGATTCCATTAGTGGTTGTAAATTTAACGCTTTTCCTTTGATGGTCAAAACTTATCCCATTAATCCCTTTTCAAATATCGCCATCTGCTCAGCCTTCGTCTTCTCCGCAATATCGATATATGGCTTCATCGCCTTGTAATCGGAGTGGCCGGTCCACTTCATCACGACCTGTGGAGGAATGCCGGAGGAGAGGGCGAAGCAGATGAAGGTGCGGCGGCCTGCGTGAGTGCCGATAAGTTCGTACTTGGGCCTGGTTTCCTCAACCCTCTGGCCGGCTCGATAGCAGACGGTTGTTATCGGTTCATTGATTTCGCAAAGCTCGCACAGATCCTTCAGGTAATCATTCATTTTCTGATTGGTGATGACAGGCAGTGCCAGACCTCCAGGGAATTTGTAGTCCTTGTATTTCTCAAGAATGCTCTTGGCAAATGAGTTAAGGTCAATAGGCAGTCGGTCATTGGTCTTTTTGGTGGTCACATACAGGATGTCACCGACAATATCTGTCCTCTTCACCTTAGCCATATCCGAATAACGGAGCGATGTGAATGCACAAAAGCAGAACAGATCGCGTGTCTTGGCGATGGCACCGGCTTCCTCAATCTTCTTCTCATACTCCTCTCCGTCATATTTGTGCAGTTTAACCTCGGTCTGATTGGCAGGGACTTCGTAGTTATAGACTCTCAGCAGTTCTTCTTTGGTCAGGAAGATGACCGGTTTTTGCAGGACCTTGAATTTGACCTTGTATCTCAGGATGTAGTCTTGCTTGGTATAGCCCTTCCTGACGGCCCAGTTCATAAACCATTTCAGCTGGGTGTATTGCTTCTGGACAGTCTTTTCTTCAAGGTTCTCGGTGACGCGCAGGAAGTTGATGAATTTGTTGAGGCCGCTTTCGTTGAAATCCTCGAACTTGACCTTCTTGCTGAACTTGGCAAGATGGTGGGTAAACGTAATCCAGCATTGCTGAGTGGCATAAGCCCACTGGCTTACGATGGCCTGCTCCTTTTTGAACTCTTCGAGGCGGTCAAAGATGCTCGGCTCTTTTGCCGCAGCCTTGCTTTCCTCTATTTTCTGCTGACCGGTAGCAATCTTGAATTGCTCCTTCAGGTCATCCGAAGTAGGGATAGCGTCAAGGCTTTGTCCGTATTCGTCAAAGTGTGCTTTGATTTTCGTGAGGGCAGCATTGATGTCCGATCCCTTCTGGCCTTTGGAGTTGACGGTGGCGGGAATAACGTAGTGATGCTGCTTTTGTTCCCGATTTTTCCTATCTTTGTCGGTGAGAGCATCAACCCACTTGTCTTTTGAGATACAGTAACCGGATGTTGTCTGCATCCTCACCTGATGAATGGAAACCGATACTCTTATCGGAAATTCGCCTGCTTTGTTCGGACGTGATTCCAGTGCGAAACTTACTGCCATAAAA
>JAZRYS010000022.1:0-24083 GCA_045600865.1 Candidatus Aphodosoma sp. | reverse complement strand
GTGACAACCGACCCTGCGACTGGCGATGTGACAGAGCAATTCGTTGTTCCTTACCAGATGGCAGAAAGCAGGAATATCAATTATACAAAGGGTCAGAATGCCAATTCTGCCCGAAGACAGGAAATTGCCATTCCAAAATGGCGACTTCAAAAGCAGATGGAAGTGAACAACACTATATTTGCCGTGCTTCGTATGTATATGTACAGCCCTAAAAAACGCTGGTACTGATATTGTCAGAATACAATAATCAAACAAATATGAAAAAGTTTTTATCTGCGTTCGTATTGGTTGTTGTGATTATATTAACGTCTTGCAATGATAGCAGAAATGATAATTTGATTGATGAAGTTATACCATACGAGGCAAAAATTAAAGAATGCTTCTATTTTGAAGCAGTTGAACCAAATGTTGCAGTAGGTATGGCTCTGTTTAATCATAATGGAGTTGCGCCTCAAATACATCTTGAATACTCGTTTGATACAACGAATTGGCTCCATTTTATCCCCGAAGAAACTGTCGTTACTATTCCAAATGAAGGTGATAGATTGTACATCAAGGCAGTCGGGTGTAATGATGATTTTAACGAAGAGGATTTTTACTATTTCTTTGCTACAAAATCTGTCAAAATTGGTGGTAACATTATGTTTCTTCTCAATGGGAACAGCCCTACGACAGAGTTTGACCCGCAAAGGAATTCAAATGCACCATTTGCCAGCTTATTCAGGAATATGACTACATTAACTGATGCGTCAGATTTGATTTTGCCCGCTAAATTATTAACTTATAGCTGTTATGCATGTATGTTTCTTGGTTGCTCATCCTTAAGGTCGGCACCAGACTTGCCTGCCACTACGTTGTTTGGTCGCTGTTATTCTGATATGTTCAATGGGTGTTCATCCCTAAAGTCGGCACCAGATTTGCCAGCTACTATTTTGGCTAATGAATGTTATAGTGGGATGTTCAGCGGTTGTGCGTTATTGACAGATGCTCCAGATTTGCCTGCCACAACTTTAGCGGATCGATGCTATTGGCACATGTTCGGCGGTTGTGCGTTATTGACGGATGCTCCGAACTTGCCTGCTACTACTTTGGCTGATGAATGTTATTTTGCGATGTTCAGTGGCTGTGTCTCGTTACAAAGGATAAAAATTAATTTTACACAATGGAACGATTCTGTTAATTCGACATCTGGTTGGTTGCGGAATGTAAATCCCTATGGAACATTTACATGTCCATCAGCTTTGGACGTTTCAACAAGAAACGACACTCATGTGCCAGAGGACTGGACTATAGTAAATGAATGACATGGAATAATTAATTGTTTTGCTCTGAATCAAATTGACCATATACGATAACTGGGCAGTCTTTGCAATGACAAAGACTGCCCGGTTCTTTGTCATGATTGGGGCTTATGGATTGTTCTTTTTCTTGCAAAATATGGCCATGATGGCCAAATTTACGTATTTTCGGAGATTTTGCCCGAATAAATTTACGTATTTTCGGAGGAAGAGGTTTGTTATGCCCATTGCAAACAATTCCAAAATCATTTTGCCAGTACAAAAATAACCAAGAACGAATGGGTTCTTGGAGGTGAGACAATCTATTATGCAGATTGTAATACAATCAGTGAGACTCTGGAATACGACCTGCGAACAGAACGGGAGTTCTCGTATTCGGGATTGCCTATAGATGACGCTATCAGACATTTGACGCGTTTCTGTGCTAATCTTTGGCAGATACACGCTTTCTGCGAAGGTAATACAAGAACTACAGCAGTCTTTATGATTATGAAACTGTGATAGGTAAAGTGGAGTAACCTGTCGATAAATAATGGATATTCAGATTGTTATGTCTGAATATGCCAGTGCCTTGTCATAAAGGATCATATTTCTTAGGAAAACTTGCTTTCGGTTTCAGAAATTATTTGTACCTTTGCAGCGCAATTCGCCCGAAAAAGTGTGGCCAACGGCTGATAATTCGCCCGAAAAAGTGTGGCCAACAGCTGATAATTCGCCCGAAAAAGTGTATGGACTATGTATAAACGCAAGATAGACAGCTATTTGATTGATTGGAAGAAAAAGCCTAATCATAAGCCTCTTGTTATCAAGGGTTGCCGCCAGTGTGGGAAAACCAGCTCTGTTAAGGATTTTGCATATCGTAACTACCAGAACGTAATCTACATGGATTTCTATGAGCAGAAAGAACTGCGTGCTCTTTTTGATGGTTCGTTGCAGGTGGATTACCTTACAATGATGATTTCATCATCCATCCCTGATGCCAAGTTTGTTCCTGGTGAGACGTGTGTTATATTCGACGAATTGCAGGATTGTCCAGGTGCCCGTGCTTCGCTGAAGTTCTGGCGTCAGGATGGCAGGTATGACGTTATCTGTACAGGGTCGTTGCTCGGTGTGAATGGTTACGGCTCTGATGAGGATTATTCAATTCCTGTTGGGGCAGAGAATATTGTGGATATGTTTCCTATGGATTTTGAAGAGTGGCTTTGGGCAAACAGGATGCCTCCTGAAGCAATAGAGATGCTACGAACTCATCTGGAAAATGAAACACCTGTTCCTGAAGTGTTGCACAATCGTATGCGCACGCTTTTCCTGCAATATGTTGTAGTCGGAGGAATGCCAGAGGCTGTGCAGACATTTCTTGACACGCACGATGTCGGACAAGTTGCTGATGTGCAGCGATCCATCATCGAGGAATATAAGAGTGATATGGTAAAATATGCAAAGAGTGAAGACAAAGTAAGAATCAGAGAGTGCTTTGAGTCAATTCCTGCGCAGTTGAGCAAAGAGAACAAGAAGTTTCAGTATAGCACTGTACGCAAAGGTGGAAGAAGTAAGGAATATGTTGGCTCATTGCAGTGGATCGAAGATGCCGGAATAGTTCGTCGCTGTTATAACATGTCGGTTCTTGAACTTCCGTTAGAGGGCAATTCCATCAAGGATGAGTTCAAGGTCTATATGGCGGATACCGGATTGTTCGTCAGTATGCTCGAATTTGGCACACAGGGCGACATCTTGAAAGGCAATTTGATGAGTTACAAAGGTGCAATCTTTGAAAACTTGATGGCAGACATCTTTGGCAAAAAGAACAGAAGGCTCTATTATTATCACAAAAACGACAGTATTGAACTTGATTTTGTCATCAGATATAATGGCGAGTGTGTACCTATAGAATGCAAGGCTCGTACAGGCAGGGCAAAGTCGATGAGAACAGTACTGACAAACAAAGATAAATACCATATCTCCCTCGGGTTGAAGTTTGGCGATTACAATGTCGGTCGCACGGATTCTCTTCTTACGTTGCCAATGTATATGGCATTCCTGCTGAATTAGAAAGTGTCGTGCCCTTGATTGAACTGGCCATATAACTGCAAACGGGCAGTCCTTGCAATGACAAGGGTTGCCCGTTTCCATATACTGTCCGTCTCACAATGCGATGACCATATAGAATGGCAGGCATTTCAGGTCTCCGTCTTTGCGTAAGTCCCGTGGGTGGATAAGGTAGCGGTCGGTTGTGCGGGACGGATATTTCTCCTGGAATTTGTCGATGGACTTGTGCAAATCCGACTTGGCGGACTTGACCTCGACTGGCACGACCTTTCCTTTTCGTGACAGCAGGAAGTCTATCTCGTATTGCGATGTCGAGTCTTTCGTGCGGAAGGTGTGGTAATACAGGTTGTCGCCTTTCGCTTTCAGCATCTGGCTGACAACGTTCTCATAGACATATCCCAAATTGGCAGACAACTTGTCGCTCAGCAGTTTCCCGTATATCGTGTTTTCGGTGAAACCTTTGTCCCAAAAGGCCAAGGTCACGAAAAGCCCCGTGTCGCAGCAGTAGAGCTTGAATTTATCCATGTTAATGTGCATTGCCAGACCTGCACTCGGGTCGTCGGAATGGTAGCATACGTTCACGGTCATCGAGTCTTTCAGTATGGCAATCGGGTTTTCCAACCTGTCCAGCCTCCCGCCTTTGATTGCGCTACCCGGCATGAAACGTGACGACTTGCCGTCCAACTGTGACGGTATGGCACGGAACAACATTGACGTTGTCCCGCTTGGATCCAGTTCGTAGAAGTCAGCATCGTATAATTCGAGTATGTTGCGCTTGACTTGATCTACCTGACTTAGGTCTAATGTCTTGATGTACTTGTCAACTGCCTGGGGCATTCCGCCCACCAGCATATAGAGCCTGAAGTCGCGCATCATGTTGCGGTTCACCGCATCTCCGACTTTGCACCAGTCGTTGAATGCCTGTTCTGCCATTCCGCAGGTGACTTCGTCTCCCAAAGCCCAACGGAACTCTTCGTAATCCATAGGGTACATCTTCAGCCTTCTCTCTTCGCTTGGAATAAGCAATTTCTCTGTCCTGTTCTGCTGCTTCATCTTGATGCCTAAGAGTGATCCCGTCTCAATATAATGGTATCTTCCATCCTTTACAAGGGCTTTTATTGCCTGTCTTGCACGGGGACAGAGCTGTATTTCGTCGAATATTATTACGGATTTGTGCGGAATCAACTTGGTTTTGTATGTAAATTGCAGCTTCGTGAATATGGAATCAAGGTTGGATATGTCGTTGAAAAGGGCTTTTGTCTCGGCTGATGCAAAGGCAAAGTCAACCAAGATGTAACTGCTGTACTCCTTCTTTGCAAACTCCTCTGCTATAGTGGATTTGCCAATTCTTCGAGCACCTTCGATCAGCAATGCCGTGGTTCCGTTGTCTTCTTGTTTCCAACGTAAAAACTGGTCGTAAATCTTGCGTCTGAATACCATGATTTTTTCTCTTTTGTTTTTCGGCTGCAAAGTTACGAATAATTTTTTGATTGACAATGGATAAACCAAACTTTTTGTCAAAAATTAAAGAGTCCGATATGCCAAAAGTGACAAAAATTAAAGAGTCCGATACCTCAAAAGTGACAAAAATTAAAGAGTCCGATATGCCAAAAGTGACAAAAATTAAAGAGTAATTACACTGTGGAATTGTTTGTGGGCAAAATATTTTGCAGCCTCAGAAAATAGTGCTAACTTTGCACCGTATTAGTTGATATATTGCCATGACACGACAAGAATTCCGTAATTGGCTGATGGATAACCATCAAACTGCGACTGAAACCTATATTCCCATTTCCAGGGCAAAGGTTCCTGCGGTTGGTTGCGTTCCTTACATAGACGCTGTCGAGGAGGCTCTCTGTTTCGGCTGGATTGATTCTGTCAACCGTTCGATAGATGGTGTACACTATTCGCGTTTTTCACCTCGCAGAAAAGGTTCCAACTGGACAGAACTGAACAAGGCCCGTTGCCGTCGCCTGATACGTCTTGGACTGATGACCGAGGCGGGTTTCAAGACGCTGCCTGACCTTGATGCCCCTTTGCAAATACAGCCATGGATTATTGATGAATTCCAGAAACATGCCGAGGCATATTCCAATTTTCTCAAGTTTCCTGAGCTCTATCAGCGTATTCGTCTGTCGAACATTGATTTTGCCGACAGACATCTTCGCAAACACGATGATGCAGTGAAAAAACTGCAACGACTGATTGAGACATCTGCACAAAATAAACTTTATGGCGACTGGAATGACAATGGCCGTCTGTTAAATGAGTGACTATGTTTTCGTCTATTGAATCTGTTAACATATTGACTGCCTTGCTGCTGAAGCGTGGAGTGAAGCATGTGGTGGTTTGCCCAGGCAGCAGGAATGCACCACTGGTGCATAATTTTAATGAATGCAAGGCTTTTGTCTGTCATCCTGTGACAGACGAACGTTCGGCAGGATTCATCGCTCTTGGTTTGGCTCAGCATTCAGATTCTCCCGTGGCGGTATGTGTGACGAGCGGTTCTGCCATACTGAACCTTGCTCCTGCCGTGGCGGAAGCAGCATACCAGCACTATCCGATAATTGTAATCTCGGCAGACCGACCTTCGTATGACTTAGACCGTTTGCAGGGCCAGACTATCCATCAGCGGAATGCTCTTGCTCCATTCACATCTGTCTCTGTATCGCTGCCAGATCCTGAATCTGCTGACCTCGGATGCCAGTCTGTGGTCTTGATAAACAAGGCTTTGCTTGCTCTTAACGATGCAGATGGCCGTCCGGTGCATATCAACATTCCTCTGCCAAATACAGGACTTTATTCGTTTGACGTGGCTGAGCTGCCAGATGTGACACTCGTGGAGTATGTAAGAGACCTGCAAATCATGGTGCCTGTAATGAAAAAGGCCAAGAGGATTGTTCTTGTCCTCGCCCAGCAGCATCCTTTCGACGCGACACCTTTTCATTCGCTTTTTGGCAATATATCCCTTCTGGCAGAGCCTCTTGCAGCACATCATCTTCCATATACAATAACAGATGAACAACTTGCAGAACTCAACAAGCATGACATTGAAGATATTGCTCCAGACCTGGTAATCTATCTTGGAGGCAACACTATTTCAAAACTTCTCCGCCAGACTCTTGTGCGTATTGCTGCCTCATGTCCTGTTGTGATGGTAAATCCGTCGCTGACACTCGAAGATGTCACAACCCATACTACACATCTGGTTCATACTGATAATATTACGTTCCTCGACTTTTTGTCAAAGTCCATAACGTGTGACCATTCTCACCCTCTCTATCCAAAAAGCAATGTACAACCAGCAAATACAACGAAGGTTGGCGGTCTTGTAGCAGAATTTGAGCGGCATGTCAATCCAGACAGAGATATTGTCTATTATGCCAATTCAACAGCAATCAGGCTTGCTGCAATTCATGCGCACCATTACGTATTTTGCAATCGTGGTATAAACGGCATTGAGGGTTCGCTAAGCACTGCTGTGGGTGCTGCGCTGGCAGAACCTGACAAGACTGTTTATTGCGTGATTGGCGACCTGAGCTTCTTCTACGACCAGAATGCCTTATGGCAGGCGAACAGGCCAGACAACCTCCGCATACTGCTGATTAACTCTGGTGGTGGCGAGATTTTCAAGTCGCTTCCTGGCGCAACATCATCACCTGCATTCCCGATGATAGCAGGAGAGCATCACCTTTCAGCCGAACATGTCTGCCGGCAATACTGCATAAGACATATCAATTACGAGGACGTCTCTTCGATGAATGATTTTGTTTTGTCAAACAGTCTAACCATTTTAGAATACAATATATGTGGACAATAATGCATCCTTTCAAGGAGATAATCCTTGAGGAATACAACGGCATAGCAAAGGTGACGATAAACCGCCCACGCTATCGTAATGCCTTTACGCCTCTGACAACGCTTGAACTCTCGCAGGCCTTCACGATAATCCGAGAAGCTCAGCAAATCCGTGTTGCTATCCTCACAGGCGCGCCTTCACCTCGTCTTGAAAATCAGACAGAAGAAGAGTGGCTTCGTACTCAGGCATTCTGCTCTGGTGGCGACATGAACGTGAAGGGTAGGGGAGGATACATTGATTCTGAAGGCACTCCTCGTCTGTCGGTACTTGACGTGCAGATGCAGATCCGCAGACTGCCTAAACCTGTGATTGCCATGGTGAATGGCTTTGCCATAGGTGGCGGTCATGTGCTGCATCTTGTCTGCGACCTCACTATTGCAGCCGAGAATGCGCGCTTTGGACAGACAGGACCGAAAGTAGGCTCGTTTGATGCGGGTTTTGGCTCAAGTTACCTCGCACGAATAGTGGGGCAGAAGAAAGCTCGCGAGATATGGTTTATGTGCCGTCAATACACTGCTGCTGAGGCGGAACAGATGGGTATGGTCAATAAAGTGGTGCCTCATGCAGAACTTGAGAAGGAGTGCATTGCCTGGGCTGAACAGATGATGCAGCATTCGCCTGTTGCTTTGCGCATGATAAAGATGGGACTTAATGCAGAACTCGACGGAGAGGCTGGCATACAGCAACTTGCCGGTGACTGTACAGCCCTCTACTATATGCTTGATGAGGCTCAGGAGGGTGGTAAGGCTTTCCTTGAAAAACGCAAACCCGATTGGGGCAAATTCCCAATTATTCCATAATCTAGACAATCTAGATAATCTAGAACATCTAGAATTTCTAGAAAAATACTATGTATAAATTAGATATTTCCCGCCATCAGCTGCAATTTAAGATTCCTGCAAGGACATCGCGGGGCTCTTATACCACCCACGACATGATCGTTATCCGTCTTGAGGACGAGCAAGGCAATGTAGGCTATGGCGAATGTGCCCCTCTTCCGGACCTTTCTTCTGACGGAAACTCATATAATGACATTTCAAAGATTAAAGAGATTATCTATGATTATCTGGAAAATATAGAAAAACTAGAACGACTAGAAAATATAGAGCAAATGCTCAATTTCCCCGCTTTGAAATTTGCCTTGGAATCAGCATTTCTCAACGCATCTCGTCCTGCGGAATTCTTCTCAACCCCTTTTGCCAAAGGCGAAGCAGGAATACCAATAAACGGGCTCATCTGGATGTCCGACTACGACAACATGTGCCATCAGATAGAGCATAAACTTGCTGACGGCTTTCGTTGCATAAAACTGAAGATTGGTGCCATAAACTGGTCTGAAGAACTGGCTCTGCTGAAGATGATACGCCAGCGTTTTTCTGCGAATGAACTGACATTGCGTGTTGATGCAAATGGCGCATTCCCCATTCAAGATGCAATGCGGAAACTTGAGGAATTAGCCTCTTTTGACATCCATAGCATAGAGCAACCCATCAGACAAGGAAACAGGCAGGAAATGGCATCTCTGTGCGAAAACAGCCCTGTTCCCATTGCTTTGGATGAGGAATTGATAGGTGTATATGCAACAGAAGAAAAAATAAACCTTCTTGAAACAATAAAACCGCAATATGTTGTGGTGAAACCGACCCTTCATGGGGGATTGTCTGGTGCCACGGAGTGGGTGACTCTCGCCCGTGAACAAAATATAGGCTCGTGGCTCACTTCTGCCCTTGAGAGCAATATAGGCCTCCGTTCAATAGCCCTGCTGGCTGCATATCTATATGGACCAAACTTTGCCCAGTCATCAGTAGAAGGTTCAAAGACGGAAATCCTCTATCAGGGTTTAGGCACTGGGCAGCTTTTTGTGGAGAATACTCCATCAACACTCCATCTTATTAAAGATGAGCTATATCTTTAGAATATCTAGATGTTATAGAAAATATAGATATCCTAGAACTTAATATTTATGACCTTAACTGATTTCCTGTCTGACTGGCATTCTGATTTGCCCACACTGCTTGTTCATACCTCAGGTTCAACAGGTACGCCAAAGCCTATCTATGTCGAGAAAGTGCGTATGCTTGCATCAGCACGCATAACCTGTGACTTTCTGAATCTGCAGCCAGGAAATTTGGCATTGCTATGTCTCCCGCTTGATTATATCGCCGGCAAAATGATGGTTGTCCGCTCAATAGAACGCCAGTTGAAACTCACGGCAGTAGAACCTTCCAATCACCCTCTCCAATCTTTTGTCCCAAGTTCTAAGTCTTTTGACCTCATTGCGATGGTTCCTTCGCAGGTCTATGCCACTCTCCAGAATCCAGAAGAAACAGAACTTCTTCGTCAAACCAGACACCTCATAATAGGTGGAGGTTCAATATCCAAAGACCTGCAGGAAAAGTTAATGGACTTCCCAAATAATGTCTGGAGCACTTACGGCATGACGGAAACTCTTTCGCACGTTGCCCTCCGTAAACTGAATGGCAATGATGCCTCAGAATGGTACACACCTTTCCCTTCTGTGGAAATCTCGCTGACAGACGAGAACTGTCTGAGAATCCATGCACCTCTGGTGAATCCAGAAGAATTGACAACCAATGATATTGCCGAACTTAATCCTGAAAATCCTCGTCAGTTCAGAATATTGGGCCGTAAGGACAATATAATATGCTCAGGCGGCATCAAACTCCAGATAGAACAAATAGAGGAGGCTTTGCGCCCCCTCATAAATGTGCCTTTTGCCATTGCCAAATGTCCTGATCCGCAATATGGCGAAGTGCCTATTCTAGTTTTAGAAAGCCTAGATAATATAGAATCTCTATATAATTTAGACTTTCTAGGTTATCTAAAACTAAATGCCAGTTTTCCAAATAAATACGCTCAGCTAAAGAGGATAGTAACAATTAATAAGATTCCTCTCACGGAAACAGGTAAAATCAATCGAGCAAAACTGAATGCTATTATTCAATCTTGAATGGATTAAGCTTGCTCCATTTCTGTTCGTCCCCCTTGTTCTGTCGTGGATAGATGATTAGATAGCTGCATTTCTCGTTTCTTTGCAGCAGATGTGGCAGAGTCTCCAGTTCTGAGAAATATGATATGGCACTCTTTCTTGCCATAAGGACAGCCAGCAAATCATTGCCTTTCAGCTTGTCTATTATGTTGTATTCAAATTCCTTGATTGTGACCTGAACCTCTTTGAATATATCATGCATTTTCTCTAATGCAATGAGTGTCTCGCCTTTTGATAGGAACTCGATACTCATCTTCCCCTGTTTTGCTACAGTCTTTACTCGTTCAAGCCAGAGTTTGAAACCCATCTCCTTTTCAGCCCCTTTGTAAACTACCACAACCATTCTGGTTATGGCACTTATCTCGCCGCCTCTTGCTCCGTAAATCAGCAGGTTGAAGTCTGTAGTCTCGTGCACGATAGACTTGATGACATGCCCCAAAAACGTATCTATGATGTTTGCTTTCTTATGTACTCCAACTATGATATCTGTGATATAATGTTGTTTTGCGACACTGACCATGCAGTTAGCAACGTTGAGGTCATGTCTCAGCAAAGCCCTCATTCCGTTTTCGCTCTCTGCGGCAATCATGCGCGCCTCTTTCAGTATCGCTCCACCGGCTTTGCTTTCTTCTTCACTGCTTATCACTTTCAGCGCATAGAGGTTTTCTTTCAGTTCTTTACGTTTTGCTATTGCTCCAAACTCTATCAACCCTCGCAATGTTGCCGGGTTGCTGACAGAAATCATGATTCTTTCTACACCAATCTCTTCTATTTCGAACACCTTGTTGCGTTCACGTGCTATTTTTCTTGCTGAACGTTCGGTTACTAATGTGCTGACAGTCACTGTTGCAAGTATCATTACAATAGTGCCGTTCATAATGTGGTCGTCAAAAAGTCCTGCTTCAACGCCAAGAATCACTGCGGCCAACGAGGCGGCAGCCTTTCCTGCTGTCAGACCGAATATCATTTTGCCTTCATCATTAGTCAGACCTTCCTGCCATTGAATCAGTCTTGCAGCCAACCATTTTGAAGAGAGGGCAATGAATATCATCAGACCTGCTACTTCCAGTGTTTCCATTCCATCCAAGAACGCCATAGGATTAATCAGCATTCCCACTTTTATAAGGAAAAAAGGAATAAAGAGCACGTTGCCCATGAATAATACCCTGGTCATCAGTGTGCTTGCCGGCTTGATGTATTTATTTAGTACAAGTCCAGCAAAGAATGCTCCTAAGATACCTTCCAATCCTGCCGTGTTGGCAATTACGGCAGAAGCCAAAGCACACGCCAATACGAATACATATTGGCTCATGCCATCGCTGAATGCGGCAAAATACCATTTCGCAAGTCTTGGCAGAACCCAGAATACGAAAAAGGCAAATACTGCTGTCCCTGCAATTATCCATAAGATCTTGTCTATCCCATCACCACTCTCATACCCCATCACTCCTGCTATGACAACAAGGGATGCTGTAACGGCTACAATAGTTCCTGTGATGACAATGTTGACAGCCCTGTTGTCGTTGACACCCATTTTATTGATAATAGGGTAGGCTATCAGCGTGTGGCACGACATCATGGCTGAGAATAATAACGCCTGAGGGATGCTCATTCCAAGATGTATCATGCCTCCTGCCATTCCCAATCCTAAAGGTATCAGCAAAGTATAAGCGCCAAAGTACATACCTTGGCGCTTTTGAAGTTTGAAGGCATGGATATCTACATCCAAACCAACCTGAAACATTATGTAGAGCAAACCAACCTCACCAAGCAGGGTAAACGTCTGGTCGTCTGCCAGCACTCCAAAACCGTGAGGCCCGAATGCTACGCCTGCCAATATCAATCCGATAATTTGAGGGATATGAACCCTATTCAGCAGTGTTGCAAATAATATCGTCAGCAACACCAACAAGAATATCAGTATCGGGTCGGCAAGCGGAATCAAAATCAATAGTACTTGTAACGGAAATCTTCGATGTTAGCCAATCTCTTCAAAGACTCGATGCTGAAGTAGTTGGTTGTATATTGCTCACGTGCCTGCAACATAACCATCTCCTCTTTCTCGTCGTATGCGCGAGGATTCTCCTGCTTGTCGAGTACTGTGAAGATGTAAGCAGAATTCTGACCCTTGATAGGCTCTGATGTCTTGCCTACTTCAACATAGTTGACGTGTGCAACAAGTTTAGGTTCGTTACCCAGGGCACCTGCGTATGCATTGGCAAATGAAACGCCACGTACGGTATCAGTGTGATAACCCATTGCTTCGAGCTGAGTGGCATTTTTGCCTTGCATCTCTGCAACGAACATCTCTCCTTTCTTCTCGCGGCGAAGTTCTGCAGCAAGCATGTCATGAACCTCTTCTAATGAGCGATAGCCAGCCTCATAAATTTTATCTACAGCAATTGCTATAAGCCAGTTTTCACCCTCGATGACATCGCTGACCGTACCTTCTTTGTTTTCGAATATCCATTTTACAGCTTCTCTCATTTTCTTCATTCCATTGATTGATGTTGCATTGATGTCAAGGCTCTTCTGTGTTGCCAATGGCATACTTGCCTTTGAAGCCTCAGCCTCAAACAGGCCAGCCTCCTTGTTGTTTGTAACATACTGCTGGAGTTTGCTGTATAAATCGTTGCGAGTGCGGGAAGAAGCAGTAACTGTTTGCTCGATGATTGCTATCTGAACTTTTGCGACGCTCTTGCCAACTTCGCTGACGTAGAATATCTGGATTGCACCATTTTCTTCCATACGGAATGTCTTGCCTGCAGGTGTCGAGAATACTTTCTCTGCAAGGTCACGGGTCAGTTCAACATCTGTTACCGTTCCAATCTCACCACCTTGCTTTGCATTCTGTGCTTCTGAATTTTCTGCTGCAAGTGTTGCAAAGTCTGCACCAGCTACTATCAAAGCCTCAAGGCTGTCTGCCTTAGCCTCTGCACCTTCTTTCTTGCTGTCAAGAACGATTACACTGAGTTTCACTGAGTCTGGAGCCACGATACCACGTTTCGTGACTTTAGCCATAGTGAATTTACGGTCGGTCAGTACAGGGCCATAAATGCTGTCGCTGCCGCTGAATGCAAATCCTCTCAGATTTTCTGGAACTTGTTCTTCTGTCATGTATCCCTCAACGAATGGAACTTCAGAGTTGGTATTTACCAAGATGCCAACTTCTTCTGTTGTGTTCAATTCGTTGCGTACTTCGGAGAGTGCGTTTGCAACTTCTTGAATATCTTCTTTCGAAGGAGCAATTTCAAATGCAATGTACTGGATATCTGCCATTTTGCGCTCGCGCTTGTACTGCTCCTTTCTTTTTTCATAGAGAGCCTTGACATCTTTTTCGTCAACGGTAATTGTGCTGTCTGCTACTGTGAAATAGTTTTTTGATGTGCAGAGAATGTCAACAGTTGTCTTGCCGCTCTCGTATGAGTATTTTGCATCCAATGGATTTGCTACCATTGCTTTGGCTAGCAGGCCTGAGTATTTTTCCTGCAGACGGCCTGTCTTTGTAGCATGTTCCCAATACTTCCATGTGTTGGTGATTGTCTTGAAATCTTCCTGAGAGTACTGCTCTGCCATTTCTTGATTGTCAATCATAGCAATAACTTGCTTTACTGCATTGACGTTGAATTGGTTGTTTTCGTCTCTGAATAATCTCGAACTCATTATCATTGGGCTGATATGTTGACCAACCAAAAGGTCTGTCAATTCATCTTTTGTTACCATCATACCCAGTTTCTCGCACTCGTCTGCAATTACTTTCTCTGTGATGGTGTTTTCCCAAACCATTTGTTGAATCTGCTCGTTCATTTCATCGTTGGTTTGGTTTCCGTACTCCATCTTTACGACATCATTCAATTGGTCGATCCTGCGCTGGTAATTATCAACCTTAATTTTGTCGCCATTGACTTTGGCTACATTTGCACCCATCTGCTGGAACCATGAACTGCCAGAGTTGATGAAATCACTGACAATAAAAAGGATCATTGCTCCACCGATTATGATCAGCATGAGCACTCCATGACTTCTAATTTTTTCTAAAACTGCCATTATAGTATATGTTTATTTTTTCAAGCCGCAAATTTACGCATTTTTTCTGATATAGCACCTATTTTTTTTCATTAATTTTCAAACGTATCAAATCTATTCTGTTGTTATGCGCTTCGAGCACCTTAAATGTGTAATTATCAATCACTATCATTTCGTTCAGTTTGGGAAATCTTTGATATTTGTACAGTATAAATCCTGCTATTGTCAGGTAGTTTTCGTCTTCTTCAAGCCCCAATTCAAATTTTTGGTTAATCTCATCTATCTCCAAACGACCGGATAATATGTATTCCGTGTCGCTAATCTGTTCCGCTTTATACTCTTTTACATCGTGCTCATCTTCGATTTCCCCGAATATTTCTTCCATGATATCTTCAAGTGTCACGATGCCTGCCGTGCCACCAAATTCATCGACAACGACAGCAATGCTTTTCTTTTTTTGCATGAAAATGTCCATCAGTTTACTGGCGGACATAGTTTCTGGAACAATAGGCATTTCTCGCAGATAAGAGTGCCAGTCGAACTTTTCACCTTCCTTTGCTTTCTGGAACAGGTCGCTCGAATGAAAATAACCGATGATGTTGTCGATGCTGCCTCTGTAGATTAATACTTTCGAGTAACCAGTGTCTGTGAAGGCTTTTTTCAAATCATCTTCTGTCGACTCTTCAGGTAGTGAAGTGATTTCCGTTCTTGGCACTGCACATTCCCTCAACTTGACTTTTGAGAAATCAAGTGCATTTTGGAAAATTTTGACATCATTCTCAACATTTTCCTCATCTTCAGTGTGTTCTATGGATTCTGTCACAAGATAATCCAAATCAACTTTGTTCAATGCCAGACTTGTTTTCTCAGCACTGTATTGGCCAAACAGTTTGAGAATCCCTTTGGATATCAGTGTGGCAAATAGGGTGATAGGGTAGAGTGCAAGATAGATGACGAATAACAATGGCGAGAAGACTTTCAACCAGAAGTTGCTTGCTGCTTTAAAAATGGTCTTAGGTATGAATTCTCCCGTGAAAATGACAACAATTGTTGATATTATGGTCTGAAGTGCAACAACAACCATTGGATTGCTTGATACATACAGCGACAAGGGTTCGTTCAGCAATTTTGCTGTCTGTATTCCGTAAACAACTAAAGCTATGTTGTTGCCTACCAACATTGTTGTGATATACATCTCTCCGTGGGCATAAAAGAAATCTATGAGTTTTGACCATAGTGAACTTCCTTTCTTGTCTAACTCAAACCTTAGTTTATTCGAAGAAACGAAGGCTATTTCCATTCCCGAGAATAATGCCGAGAATGAAAGCGAAATAATTATTATTATTACTTCATTGCTCACTTGTTGCCTTTTCTAATTTTTCTTATGTATCATCACTTGCGGTGCTTTCTCCTGTTCAGTTTCTTTGTTTTCCTCTTTTACAGGGAATATACCGGTTGGGTGGTGTATTATATATTTCGTGAATGTCTGGTTGGAGGTGAATCCGTAACCGACAATCTTCTTGTCTTCTTGAATTATAGTAATCATCGAGTCGCTGCTGACGCTTTCGTCGTTCTGATTCCAGAACAGTTCTTCGGTGAAGAATCTGTCACCGTTCAGGTTCTTGGCTCTGACGTTTCCTGCCAGATGCCACAGTTTAATTTCATTGTAATATACAGCTTTGTTGCATTGAATGGCTGCATCTATGTCATAATTCGTATTGAATCTCTCGAAACGCAATCCCTGAGGGAAGTGCCAATATGGAGTGTCTGCCTGATCGAACACTTTCCAATTCTCGGTTGTCAGCCTATATCTCAGCACACCCGAGTCTGACACTAAGATGGTGACTGAATCTTCTATCAGTCGTGCTGTATGTGTCCTGTCAACTACAGATGATGTCATGTCGTGCTTTTCACGGCATGATGTGAGAAAAACAAGTGCAGCGGCAATTGATATTGTTGCCGCTACACATTGTATTATTAGTGTATGTGTGTTTTTACTTCGCACGAACAATTGTAGTCTCGTTCACGATACCGCCAACAAACAAAGACTTGCCTTCTTCCAGCTCGTTGTGCATGAATATCTGTTCCTTTGTTGGGAACATTGCTGAATATCTGGCAATCATGCTGTTTGCTGTCTCTATGACTGACTTGTTGCTTTCAACCTGAGCAACCTTTCTCAGCTGGTCAACGGCTGCCCAATACTTTGCTCTTGACATTACCGGGTCATCGCCGAACACATTTGCTCCCGCATATATTGTAGCGAGCAACAGATAAGGCGCTCCTTGATTTGGATTGATTTCCAAAGACTTCTTGCAGCACTCACGAACCTTTGCATCATTTCCAAGTTTGTTGTATGCCATAGCCATCACGAGATAAACATCGTCAATGTCCTTGTCTTCGCTGAGTTCTATTGCCTTCTTCATATACTCGACGCACTTCGTGTAATCTTCCTTAGCATACCACATCTTTCCGAGACCGCTTGCTGCGTCTGCTGTTGGGTTGATGTTGTATGAGTGGGTGGATGCTGCATAATACGCCTCTGTCTCAGTACATTTCAGACTCTTGAAAAGCTTCAGTATGCTGTTCAGGTATTCTGCGTCATTTTTCTTCTGCTCTATTGCTGGAGTGAATATCTTGTTCATAGTAGCGCAGTCAGCCACACCTGAAGCGGCAAAGTTGGTGTTGACAACTTCTGCAACCTGTGCATACTTGTCTGCATTCTTCAAACCCTCTGTGGTGGCATTCGTATTAAGTATTGCGCTGCACATCGTGTAGTCGGCAATGTATTGCTCAGCCTTTTCTGTTGAGTTTGCGCGGTACAATTGTTCAGACAAGAGCATGAACATTTGTATGTATGCTGCTTCCATTGAATTTTGCTGAACAAGCAGAGCCTTCTTGAACAAATTGTATGCTGTTTCAGGCTCGTTTGGCTTGAACTGTGAGTAAGAGTAAGCTTCCTTTGCTTCGATGTTGGCCAGTGCTGCGGGTGTAGTGCCGTAATACTGCTTCCAGTCCTCGTAAACCTTTAATAACTTGGCAAACATCTTAGCCTGTTCTTCTGGAGTCGTGGCTTGCTGTAATTGCCATTCAACAATCCTTACGCCATAGATGTAGGTGTTTTTTGTGTAAGATGGGCAGTCTCTGTAAACAGATTCCCAAAATTCCAATGCTGTGGCATAATCCTTCTGCTTTGCATAGTCAGTGAACAAACTGGCGTTCTTGCGGCATTCTGTTTCCTTGTCAACTTGCTCTGCCTCTTGTGCCATCCCAGTTCCAACTGTCAGCAACACTGCTGTCATTGCCAAAAAAATCTTTTTCATAATAAATATCTATGTTTTGGTTTTTTATCTGATTTTTTGCTTTACGAACCACATCTCATTCAGCGAGAAGCTGAACCCGAACTTGAAATAGTTTTCTTGCAGTTTCGTGTACTGCTGTGACCCAACGTTGCCATATTCCATGTTTAAGTGTATTATGGTTCTTGATGTCTTTAGCGGGAATCCTATTCCTAAAGTTACGGAGAAGTCATTTGTCTGACCGTCATCTACTTTTATGTAAGATTTTCGGTAGTTGGCACCTAATCTCCACCACATCCTGTCCACGTAATGTCTTCCCTGTGGGTTATGTATGTATTCAGCACCAATGGCTACTTTCATCCTATCGGCCAATGTTCCGGTTTCTCCTTCGAACATTGCCTTGCTGAATTCGTACATCGAGAAGTCTGCGGCAACAGTCAGTCTGCTTTTGTATTCGTATGAGATACCTACACCGAACATCTGCGGCATTTGGAAATAGTCTCCACTTTTTGCATTGGCTGTTATCGTATCAACACTGTATTTCAATAGTTCGTAATCCCCTTTGAGTTTGGTTTGGAACTCGTAGATGGCTCCAAATGTCAGTTTGTGCGATTTGCCTATCGACTGGTGGTATTGCAGTCCAAATCTGACATTGAAGTTGTTTACGTGTTGTTGCGACCTTACGATGGTTGCGTAGTTGTTCAGGTTGGATGTCGTGTATTGCATCGTGCGGTAGTGGGTCAGGTTGCCAAACATGTAATATCCGTTTGTTCCGAATGTCACATAGTCGAACAGATTGAATGTCAATCCTAAATATACCTGGTTTATACCGCCATTGCCTTGGAATGTCTGGGTGTAGAGTTGTTTGGAACTTGTTCCTGGCAATTCAATCGAGTCGTTCACATTGTAATTGTATCCCACGTAGGAGAAAGGTATCAGTCCGGCACTCAAACCCATCCATTTAGTTATCGGGCTTTGCAATGCTATATAGTCAAGTTTTCCTGTGAATGTGTTTTTCGTTGCATCACCGCTTTTGAAATTGGAGAGCAGTCCCGAAACACCTACTTCGAACAGGAATGTTGTCGAGTCTGTCGAGGTGTAAGTGGCTGGGTTGGTTGGGTTGATATGCAGGGGAGAGTAGATTGCGATTGATGTGCCGCCCATGGATTGTGTCCTCGAAAATCCGCCATCTTCCATCTGTCCATATCCATATCTTGTAAATGGTGAATTGGTGGTCATCTGACCATACATCAGCCCTCCAGACAACACAATCGTCATCATCAAGGCAATCACCATTTTCACATTGTTCTTTATCATGTTAGATTCAAATTATTCCAATTAGTTTAATTTTTGTGCAAACCGAACGAATTCTCAATTCTCAATTCTCAATTGTCTTTGCTTATTCCAAGAAGCGAAGAAACAAAGGCCGTCAAGCACCAGATAGGGATTTACCTCGACATTGTTTCTCAGCCTTTTTGCTATTACGTCAGCATAACCGCCAGTCATTACGCATATTCCGTTACTGCCAGTCAACTGCCTGAAATCGCTTATCACCTTTTCTATCTCGTCAGTCATTCCGACAATTGCTCCGCAGGCCATTGCTTCACGTGTCGTCCTGCCTGTTTTTCCGCTCATTCTTTCTACTGCCTCATCGGCCTCTTCAACGCTGATCAACGGCAGTTTTGCAGTGAACTCATGCATTGCCTTGAGTCTCATTTCAACTCCAGGCGCAATGTTGCCGCCTATATAGTGACCATCAATCATCATATCGTACGTGTTGCACGTTCCAAGATCCATTACAAGGAAGTTTTTCGCCCCTTCGTGAGTTCCCCATGCACCAAGCATACCTGCTATTCTGTCCAGTCCGAGCGTCTCTGGTGTTAAATAATCATTCACAAACGGTAATTTCATGTCTCTCTCAAGCCGTATGATTTCTATGCCGCTTGCCTCTGCCTGCCTCTCGATGTCACACTCTCGTCCTACAGTGGAAATGGCTATCCGTTCAATCCTGCTTTTATTCAGAATGTCCTTCAAATCAAAATGTTGGGTTCGATGTGCCAATTCTCTTCTTATTACATTCTTTCCTTCGTACAGTGCTATTTTGGTGTAACTGTTCCCTATGTCTATGACCAGTATCATAACCCTTTCCACTTTGGGGCGCAAAGTTACAAATAATTTTTCATTCAGCCGCTAACTTTTAACAAATAAAAAATAACATCTAAAATTTGGCCGTGTCGTAAAAATATTGTACCTTTGCACCCTATATGAATATCGAACAGCAACGCAAAAACATAGGTTCTCTTTTTGATCGTATAGCACTTCATTATGACGAACTTAACCACATTCTGTCGCTGAATATCGACAAAATGTGGCGACGTCAGGGTGTTCGCTCTCTTGCGGCAACGTATGACGATTGTCTCGATGTGGCAACTGGCACTGCCGACCTTGCCTTGGTTCTTGTGCACAGTGGAAAGGCTCGCAAAGTTGTCGGAATCGACCTCTCATCGGAGATGATGCGTGTTGGCGAAGAAAAGGTGGCAAGACGGAATCTTTCTCATGCCATCACATTCCAGTTGGCGGATTGTGCAGAACTCCCTTTTGCTGACGCTTCATTCGACCTTGTCACTTGCTCGTATGGCGTACGCAATTTCGCACGACTTGACGAGAGCCTCAGCGAAATGTACCGTGTGCTGCGTCCTGGCGGAGAACTTATGATTCTTGAATTTGCCTATCCTTCCAATCCTGTCATCCGTACTCTGTATGATTTCTATTTCACACGGCTTCTGCCTTTCTTAGGCAAGATGGTCAGCAAGGATGATTTGGCGTACGAATACCTTCCAACCAGTGTCAAGAATTTTATCTATGGTGCAGAGTTTACGTCTCATCTTGATGCAGCTGGCTTTTCCGACACCTCTTTTACCTCCCAGACTTTTTCAATCTCAATGTTATATCGTGCAAGAAAATAAAATGAAAAAGGTGCTTTTGTCTGTTTTTGCCTCTCTTTTTCTGGCTACGGCATATTCAGCCGACTTGACCAGATTTCAGTTGCGTGAACTTGAAGGCTTCACTTCAATTCACGTTACTGACTCATACGAGGTGATATTCACCCAGTCGGACAGCTATAAGGTTTTTATCGACTCGGCTGATTCTGAGGTGCTTCAACGCACTCTGACATATATCGAGAGCACTACACTATTTGTCAAATACAAGGCCCATTCCATTGCCAGATTGTCTGATAAAATCCGTCTCTATATCGAGGCTCCAGATATTGATACCATCCTTGTTGAGGGTACGGGCTCTTTCCGTTCTGACGGAAAATTGACTTCTGCTCGACTTAACATAATAGTGAAGGGAACAGGACGTATCACTGTCAATGATGTGGATGCAACGACAATTGAGATTACCAAGTCCGGTTCTGGCATTATCCGTTCTGAGGGATTGATAGACTGCGATACTCTCATCGCAAACATGAACGGCACAGGCACGATGCGTTTCAATGATATAAAATCCACTATCGCCAACCTGAATATCAATGGCGTTTCTACTTGTCGCACGTCAGGTTTCATAAACACCGAAAAACTGGTCGTTTATATGTATGGCACGGGTTCTTTCTTTTTTGACGGACCTATCCATGCATCTGAGACTGTACGACTGGACCTCAATGGTGCTGGTTCCATAATAGCTGAAAAATTGAATGCTGACAAGCTTTACACTACACTCTATGGCGTGGGAAAAATCAGAGTTGGCGGTAATGTCAACTATTTCAATCGAGACCTGGTTGGCATAGGGGTTATAAATACTAAAAACTTAAATATTAAAAATTAATAATATGTCACAACAACGAACACAATTCGCCTCAAAATTTGGCGTTATCGCTGCTGCGGTTGGCTCGGCTGTGGGCCTTGGTAATATTTGGAAATTCCCTTATGTTGTCGGGCAAAATGGTGGTGGTGCATTCTTGATAGTCTATTTTTTCTGTGTACTGCTGATGGGATTTCCAGCTATGATTACGGAGATGTCTATTGGACGTATGGCTCAGGCCTCTCCTTTCGATGCTTTCAAACGATTGACAGGAAACAATCGTTGGACTTTCATAGGTGTGATGGGAATGTTTGCTGCTTTTCTCATTCTTGGCTTTTATCTTGTCGTTGCAGGATGGTCTCTTGAATATCTGGTACAGTCAATTTCTACATTCTCTTTCCAGAATATGACGACAGAACAGCTCGAACAGAATTTTGAGATGTTTTCTGTTCGCTCAGCTCGTCCGTACATCTGGACTATAGTATTCATTCTATTGAATGTCTTAGTAATCCGTATGGGTGTGCAGAAAGGTATCGAGAAATGCAGTCAAGTCTTGATGCCTATGTTGTTTATGGTAATCTTGTATCTTGCTGTCAGTGCTTTCTTTCTTCCAAATTCAGAGGCAGGCTATCGTTTCTATCTCTCTCCTGATTTCTCAAAGATAACGCCATCGGTTGTGCTTAGTGCACTTGGTCAGTCTTTCTTCTCGCTCTCTCTTGGTTTAGGTACTATCCTTACATACGGTTCCTATATCAAGGAGGGAAACATTGTTAATACATCTTTGCAGATATGTATCCTTGATACATTGATTGCGGTCCTTGCAGGACTCGTGATATTCCCATCTGTCTTTGCATACGGTTTGGAACCTGGTCAAGGACCATCACTTGCTTTTGTTGCTCTTCCTGCTGTATTCTCGCAGATGCCAGGGGGAATAATATTCTCAATCCTTTTCTTCCTCCTTCTTGCCATTGCAGCACTGACTTCAACCATATCGCTTTTCGAGACATGTGTGGCTTCTGTAGCCGACCATTTCAATATAAGCCGTAAGAAGGTGCTTTACATGTTTTCCGGTATTTTTGTCGTTCTCTGTTCTCTCTGCTGTGCTTCGCTTAATCCGGAACTGCATCTCACCATTGCGGGTATGTCGGCTTTTGATTTCTTCGATTATTTCACCTCTGATTTCATGCTTCCGTTTGGAGGTCTGTCAATGTCCATTTTCCTTGGATGGTTCTTCTCGAAGGATAAATTACATCAGGCACTTACTGATTTCGGAATGCCAGAGTGGCTCTTCCATATCTATATGGTTTTCGTTCGTTTCTTCGTTCCTGTAGTGATTCTGTTGGTAATGCTTCAGCAGTTCGGACTTTTTTGAGAACGAAGCCAGACTGAGTACATTTGACCCAATGACTTTCGAAGTCTCTAAGAAATCGCCAAATATTGAGGCTTGGACTGAACTCCAAGCCTCTTCTCCCTTTGCGTCTCCTTTCCACTCGCCCGAATACTATGAGTTTCTGAAATCCCAAAAGAACCATATCCCATTTGTTTTGTCTGTTTGTGATGCTAAATCTGTATTATCGGCACTTGTGGTAATAGACATTCAGTCGAATGGCAACCGGCTCCTGCGCCATTTTACCTCACGTGCCATTGTCCATGGCGGGCCTCTCGTTTCGCCTGATTGTCCTGACGAAGCTTTTAAACAGCTTATTTGCGAGGCGATAGAACTCTCCCGCAAGAACGATGCTGTCTATTTCGAAATACGTCCCTATTTTGATTATTCCGGGTATGCTGGCATTTTCTTTTTATATGGCATGAAATTCACCGACTATGGCGATTGCATTGTTGATACTTCGACTCTTGAAACTATCGACCGGAATATCCAGCCTCGAAAAAGAAGACAGATTCGTGCAGCCCTCCGTCAAGATATTGATTTTGTGGATAATCCTTCTAAAAATCAGATTGTTGATTTCTATGCCATGCTTAAGCAGAAGCACTGGCAGCGTTCTGGCAGACCTGTGCCTTCATTGCAATATTTTATTGAACTTTCCAAAACGCCTTTTACTTCTTTCTTGCTTGCATATTACCAAGACAAACTCATTGCAGGCAGTGTTCTCCTCCATTCTCAGTCGGCAAAGTGCCAGTCTGCCTATCACTACTATGTTGCTGGTCTTGATGACCTCTTTGAGAATCTTGCCCCATCATCAGTCATCACCTACCATACCTTGCAGTATGCCCACGATATCGGTTGCCAGCAAGTTTCACTCATGGGTGCAGGACGTCTTTCAATCCCCTATGGCGTTCGTGATTTCAAAGTCCGCATGGGTGCCCGTGTAGTTCCATACGGCCGCTATCTTTTCCTGATACATCCATTCATCTATAAACTCGCATCATTTGCCCTGAATCTCCTTCATCGTAGCAACACGTGAGGATTGAAATGCCAGCGATTCTTTATCTCTGTTCCGCAAATCCTCCGCTATGCCTCTGTTCTGCCTCTGCAATTTCTCTGCTTCAGGAGTGGAGTCATAGCGGTTTATCAGCGAAGTATCACTGGTGTCACGCTGGGATATCGATAGTGTGTCGGTTATGTTTTGATGGCGTCTTGATTGATTCCCCCCCCAGCCTGTCCGAGAACTGGCTTTTACGGCACGCAAGTTGGTTTCGTGTAGTTTTTCACGTCACACCACACCAGGTTGAACTTGGCTATAAATGCGGCAAAACGGCTTGTGCGAGGTCATATAAAGCCTAAATAC
>JAZRYS010000021.1:0-1265 GCA_045600865.1 Candidatus Aphodosoma sp. | reverse complement strand
TTATATGTTGTCGGTCATCCGTTAAGGCATCAATGAGTGGCGCATAACAGTAGCCCGTAAACTTATCTCTTCCGAAGTCGTCTCGATCTCGCCGGATGACCAGTCACTGTCTGTCTTATGACTATAAAATCAGGAGGTGTTACTTGTCTTTTAAAATCTTGAAATTTAACTGTTGTGGGCTTGATGTCCACAAAACCTGGATCTATGCCTGTATCGGCATTACGGATTCCAACAATCGTACTGAGTATAAGCAGGCTCGCTTTTCTTCCTTCACCAAAGGCTTGAATGAGCTGTGTGACTGGCTTGCCAAATACAACTGCAATGATGTCTGTATGGAATCTACCGGTAAGTACTGGATCCCGGTTTTTAACATTTTAGAGAAACGCAAACTTTGGGTTACTCTGTCTCATCCCAAATACACCAAGCCGATGAAGGGAAATAAAACAGACCGTAAAGATGCCAAGTGGATCTGTGATCTTTACATGTGCGGTATGGTAAAACCTTCCTTTATCCCGCCTGCTGACATCAGAGAACTTCGTGATCTTGTAAGATACCGTTTCAAACTCACCTGTATGATCACCGGCGAGAAGAACCGTGCTCAGAATTGTCTTACTGTATCAAACCTTAAGCTCGATGATGTCTTTTCTGATGTGTTTGGTAAATCTTCCCGTTCCATTACGGAACAGCTTTTGCAACACCCCGGGGAATCATTTGATGTGGCACCGTTCTTACGTAAAAACTGCAAATCTCCTGTAGAAGAAATTCAGGCTGCAGTTGAAGGTGCCATCTCGAAAGAACAAGCTGTAAAACTCAGACAATGCCTTGATCACATCGATGAACTCGAAAAGCACATTTCAGAAGTGGAACAGGAAATCCTTCGTCTCAGTGATAAATATGAGGCTGCTCTCTCTTTAATAAGGACTGTTCCCGGATTCGATAAGAATCCCATGACTGCTGTTCAAGTGCTCTCGGAGATCGGTGGTGACATGTCTGTTTTCCCCTCAGCCAAACACCTTGTTTCCTGGGCTGGATGCTGTCCCCGTAATGATCAAAGCAATCAAAAGATCAAATCAACTCGGATTTCCCGTGCCGGTTCCTATTTTAAACCAGTTCTGGTCCAGATTGCAAATGCTTTAATAAAATCAAAGAAGCATCCGGAATTCGCCATTCGCTACAGGCGTATCAAGGCACGCCGTGGTCACAAGAAAGCCATCATTGCTATCTGCCGTATGATCCTGACCGCTATCTGGCACATACTCTCAGAT
>JAZRYS010000020.1:0-4184 GCA_045600865.1 Candidatus Aphodosoma sp. | reverse complement strand
CAGATACTCTGACACACTTGTGTGAAACAACGCATAGAGCACGGCTGTAACCCACCAGTCCTTTTCTGCCGAAGCCTCATCAATGTTGCGCTCGCTGACTACACGCTGTATCATTACTTTTCTTTCCGCAATGGGAAAGTCTATCCATTTACTCATTGTTCTTAGCT
Source organism: Candidatus Aphodosoma sp. (assembly GCA_045600865.1). GTDB lineage: Bacteria > Bacteroidota > Bacteroidia > Bacteroidales > Paludibacteraceae > Aphodosoma. The sequence continues at coordinate 4,017 of JAZRYS010000020.1, read as the reverse complement.
GGTTTGTTTTTCGTGATTAATTGTCTGATCCATACTGGAGCCAATAACAGATCATGCTCAAAAGTGGACTCTTCCGGATTCTGAGACAGCAAAAAAGAGATTCGCTTTTCGTCATCTGGCGTAATGTTATTCTCGCCAATGCTTCTTAAGGCTTGTACGAGTTCTGGCATCAGCTTCCCTTTGTATGCGAAATTCTTTGGTACTCCATGCTTCAGGGTCACGGTTCTTCCTCCAAACTTTAATTGGCGTGGAGTGCCAGACGTAATGAAACTTGTGTTCATCGGTATCTGTGTTGAGAAGCCAAGCTTGTTCTCTGCCGTTTGCCCGGTAGGAATTACCTTTGCCTTATCCCTTTTTGCAATCTGGACGACGATCTCTGTAGCCGTTGGATATAGTATTCCAAATGGGGTCTTTCGTGCCTTTACATATATGCCTTTTGCAATGCGCGATATAATGCCTTCTTTCTCAAAAATAGCCAAAAGCTTGGTTACGTATTCTACGTTGTACTTGGGGAAAGAAGACACCATAAACACCTCGCCGTATTTACTGCGAGTTATCTGCGTCCTTATTTTCTGATATACAATCTCTTTCATTGATGTAATCTTCAAATTCAAGTCGGAATAAACCAACTTTTTTCCGACCGCAAAGGTAACGCTTTTTTCTCAATTAACCAACTTTTATGACTAATATTTATCTTCTTCGGCATCTTTTTCAGTGCAACTGTGCTATTTAAGAGCCAAAACACATAGGATAGGTAGCTAAATAAACTTGAATATGAGTCACAATATACAAACAATGCACCCACCGACAACCGTTGCCGATGGGTGCATGTATTTTGTTAGGATTTTGTTTATCCTTTACCAACTTTTGCTATATATCTTTCCTGCCTCAAATGTTTTAGGGCCGGACCATAAATCTATACGAGACGGAATTTCCCACGGACAGATTCTGATCTCAGCGTTGTTTTCTACAGTACATGGAGGGATTGCAATATAATAACTTTTACCTGATTCAAATGAATAACCCGTTTCATCATCATCATATGCTCGTGGAATTTGAATGTACGCACCATTATTTCCCTCTGTCGTTATTTTCTCTTGTGCTGCATCGATTGTTATCTTTCCTTTAGGAATTGAATAACCACCAACTTTTTTTATACCAATGTTTACAATACAAATATAGCCAGTCCTAGTTTCTAACGGTGTAAATTTCAAGATTGCCATCAGGCCCTTGAATGATATTGCACTTGCACCACCGTCAGTGCTCTTTGCCAAGCTCAAGGCATTGGCAGGATACGTATCTACACCAATGGTACTAAGATTAAGCTTATAAATATCATATTCAATATAATATGGTTCTGCATCCTCGGTAGATGTAATCTTGCCGTCAGCCATATGAGCAGTTGCACAGTATGGATGAACAAAGTACAGGTCTGTATCTGCTACACCAGTGCCTTCGAGGGTCACAGTGCCTCCAGATACATGTGCGGTGAGCTCCACATTGTCATTGTATTCAGAGAAAAGGCTTACCTTCTCGCCTTCCTCAAACATAGGTGTGCGGCCATTGGTTCCACCCCATGTTGCACGTGTCTCAGCGCCCTGTGCCACGGTGAATACCAGCTTGGTAACCTCTGGAGCCTGCTCGTTCTGCTCGATTACGTCTTCTGCATTATTTGAGCAACTTGACATGCCACAACCCATCACTGTCAGGGCAGCAGCCAAAAAGAGATATTTCTTCATTGTCTTTCTTTTCGTTATTTCAGGGTTACACTTAGAGTATTATCTCATCGTACTCTTCGAATTCTACACCGTTGTCGTAGTTTAAGGGGACTCCACTCGTGCAGATGATGTCTGCTGCCTTCACCTCGATGATTCTGATTTGAGGTTGCTCGTAGGTTTTCTTTTTCATTGTAGTTGAAAGATTTTATTGTTAATAATTTGATTTGTTGTTTCACATATAGGCACAAGAAATGGCGAGACGCATGGAAACGCCTCGCTATATTTAGACAGGATGTAGCGAATGTAAATAGGGATTTAGTACGCCATTCTCAGATAGAATGGGGGGGTAATAATGAGCGCCGAACACCCGCACCACGAAGCAGACAATCGTGATGATATTGAAGATAGATGGTTGGCTTTGACATTTTTGCTCATTATTGTAATGTATACATTTCGGGTACAAATGTAGTAATAAATTTTGAATCTGCCAAATTTTACATGCCATTTCTTGATAAAGATGCATAATTTCCATCAAATTACCATTATTCCACCCCCCTTTTCCTGACATTTACCACTCATTTATCAGCCGAAATGACTCTTCTTGTCGAGGTTCTCCTGTGCAGCCTGTACCTTCTTCAGTGCATCGATGGCTTTTCGCGACTTGACAGGGTCAATGTTGAGCACCAGACCGCATGATGGACACACAAGGCTTCGAGCCGCAATGATCTGATACATGTTAGTCTCGATGAACGTGCTGCACTGAGGACATTTCAGTCCTGCCTTCTGAGGCGGCAGTGTCTGTCCGTACTGCTGGGTCTGGGGCTGTGGGGTCTTGTTATTGTCCATTGTCACTATTCTCCTTCTTTTCGTCTGTTGGTTCTACCTTTCCCTTCTTGGGTGCTGCCTCCTGTATCGACATGTTGTTGGCAGCAAGATGCAGGAGGTTAGAGAGTCCAGCCGGCATGTCTGCCTGTCGCATCTTGACGTGCACCTTCATGTTTGCCGTGAAGTTCTGCTGCATGTCGCCTTTCTTCTGTCCACTTTGCGGAGCAAGCGAGGCACGCATCTTCAGCGATGCAGGTTCCTCATGTCCCTCCTCGATGGCACCATTCTCGTAAGAGAACTTGTCTTCCGTGGCTTCGGTAATGGAATCCACAATCTTGATGTCGAAATCGAAGTCTGCCTCCTGGATCTGTAACAGAGGCAATGGAACGATAGTGAAGAGCGGTATGCTGACGGTCTGCTCCCTGCGTCCGTTTGCATCATTGTCGAAATAATTGAACGTGAGCATACGGAGCTTTGATGCCGAATTGGTGGCAGGATCGTAGTCTTCGAACGCTATCTTCATCAGGTAGGAATAATATCGCTGTGCCGACATGGCATCTGCCTCTACGGTGGCGATGAGCGGACCTGCTATGAGCTGCTGGAGATCCATCACCTGGCTGCTGGTGCGAGAGATTGACTTCTTCGCGTTGTTGTCATTTTCTTTCATGATTCTATGTTTTTTAGTCGTTTCTACTTTGTTTCCCTATTATCAGAGGTTGATGAAGTCATCGAGTTCGTCATCAATCTCTGACGGAACGACGGAACCTGTAGTCGGGGTAAACTTCAGCTTGAAGGTATGGATTGACTCTTCGGGCATCTTTGCCAGTTTGTCGGATGTGACGGCAACATCAAGCTGTGGGAAGGACTTGGTACGCTTGAAGTCCACGTCCTTAATCTCAATCTGCACATAGGTGTTGAGTGCCTTGCGGATGCAGTCGGCAATCTCGATGCGCTGCTGGCTGCCTCCTTCGTTCTCGAAGAACGGCGAGAGGTCAGGATCATACAGCATCTTCTTATTTACGGAAGACATCAGACGTTCGAGGATGGCATCTTTCTTCAAGGTTCCAGTCTCACCGTCAACGATTTCGTCAAGCACACCTGAGAATGTACCCATCATAGCTTTCGTATGGTATGTGACCAGCTCGTTATAGGATTTTGTGTCTTCGTTGAGATTCTCGAAGAACGTACGGTATTCCCGAGATAGTGAGATGTCCTTGGATGCGTTTCTCTTGACCAACTGATCTACGCCTGTCTGTATGGCTACCTTGGCGCAGCCCTTGCAAAGCTCATGCATGAACTGACGCAGCTTGCCGTAGCGGATGTTGTATTCTTCTGCCTTTGCCTCAGAACTGAGTACACCGTACTTCAGATCCAGCTCCATGTCGCTGATGGCTACGCTCGGCAACTGGAAGTCACGAACTTTGCCATCTTTGCCGTAGGCTTCGATGAGTGAATAGGAATACAGGTTTGCCTC
>JAZRYS010000019.1:0-6994 GCA_045600865.1 Candidatus Aphodosoma sp. | reverse complement strand
AGAATTAAAGAGCACATAATGGTGAAAATAAATGTGTCGTCCTTACAGGACTTAAATATTATAACAACCTCATACACAGGGCTCACGCCCTGTGCTAATATGTGCCGCCCCTTCAGGGCTACTACTTGCGAAACTTGAGTCTTATAACTAATAATTTTTATTTTTTGTCCACTTTCGAGGGTTGGTACAACAGCCTGATGCCTTTGTTGCTGTTGGCAGGGTTGCTGGCAATTCTGAAAAACAAAAAAATAATCCGATAAATATTTGGCCAACTCAAATATTTATCGTACCTTTGCAGTGTTGATTTACGTGAGAGGAAGGAGGCGGGGATGCTTCCTTCTTTTTGCTTATATATTAGCAAGTTATGATTGAAAAAAGCAAGGTTGTGGACATCGTCAATACCAAACTTGACGGCTCGAAATACTATTTGGTTGACGTCCAAGTGACGAAAACGAATGAAATAAACGTCGAAATAGACGCTGACGAAGGTGTGGATATTGATTTCTGCGTGGAACTTTCACGTTTCGTAGAGTCGCAACTCGACCGTGAAGTTGAGGATTTTGAGCTTAATGTGGGCTCTGCCGGACTGACGACACCTTTCAAAATAAAACGCCAGTATGAGAAGAATCTGGGCAACCAGATTGAAGTGCTGGCTGCTGACGGAAGGAAACATCGTGGAGAACTGGTGGCAGTGGACGAGGAGACATTCAAGGTTGACGAGAGAGTGATGGAAAAGCGTGAAGGCGACAAGCGTAAGAAAGAGTATGTGAATACATGCGAATATCGCTATGACGAGGTGAAGAGAGTGACATGCCTCATAGATTTTTAAGAATATAATTATACATAATAATAAAATGGCTAACTCTAAAAAAGATTCCGGGAACTTGCTGGAATCATTCGGTGATTTCAAAGAGAACAAAAACATTGACCGCGCTACACTGATTGACATCCTTGAAGATGCTTTCCGCAAGGAGATTGCAAAGATGTATGGGTCAGACGAAAACTTCAGTGTCATATTCAACCCCGAAAAAAACGACTGCGAGATTATCCGCACTCGCGTGGTTGTTGAGGATGACGAACTGGAAAACAATAACAAACAGATAGCACTTAGCGAAGCAAAGGTGCTTGACGAGGATTACGAGGTGGAGGATGAGGTTTACGAGAAAATTGACTTCAAGAACTTCGGCCGCCGCGTAGTGCTTAACCTGCGTCAGACTCTTGCCTCGAAGATACTTGATATACAAAAAGCTGCCCTCTATGAACGTTATAGTGGGATACTCGGTACAATAGTCACAGGTGAGGTCTATCAGATGTGGAAAAAAGAGCTGTTGCTGCTTGACGAGGACGGAAATGAGATGTTCCTGTCGCGTGGAGACCAGATTCCGCAAGACGCTTTCCGCAAGGGCGACCATGTGCGTGCTCTCGTGAAAGACGTTGACAACAAGAACAACAACCCGAAGATTTACCTGTCGCGTACATCGCCAGACTTCCTCAGATGTCTGCTTGAACAGGAAATACCTGAAATACACGATGGATTGATTACAATCAAAAATATTGCCCGTATTCCTGGCGAACGCGCAAAGGTGTCGGTGGAGTCGTTTGACGACCGTATTGATGCTGTCGGTGCCTGCGTGGGTGCAAAGGGTGCCCGTATCCATGGCATAGTACGCGAACTCCGTAACGAAAATATCGATATCATCAATTTTACTGCCAATAAGATTGTCTATATCACAAGAGCTCTCAGCCCAGCAAAGGTGCAGTCAATAGAACTGGACGAGGAGAACAAGATTGCTACCGTATATATCAAGCCAGAGGAGATTTCCCAAGCTATCGGTAAGGGTGGATGCAACATAAAACTGGCTGGACAACTGACTGGCTACCAGATTGAGGTGCGCCGTGATGATGCACAAATGGATACAGAGGATATCTACCTCAGCGAGTTCAAGGACGAGATTGACCAGTGGGTTCTGGACGTTCTCTACAGCATCGGTTGTGAGACCGCCAAAAGTGTCTTGAAACTCACACGTGACGAACTGCTGCAACGTACAGACCTTGAGGAGGAGACAATTGATGATATCCTCAGAATACTCCATGAGGAATTTGAAGAGGAATAATAAGTGCGATTTGCACAATCAAAACCAGCAATAATATTTTTTATGTCGAGACTAGGTAAAATTACAAAACAGTTAAACATCAGTACTGATACGGCTACTGAGTTCTTTGGAAAGCATGGCGTTGCTGTGGAAAATGACCTGAATGCCAAAATCACCGAGGAACAGGAGGCTATGCTCATGAAGGAATTCGCCACACCTGAAATCCTACGAGAGATAGAGGAGAAAAAGAAGGCCAAAATCCGTGAGAATGAGGAGAAAATACGTGCGGAGCAAGAGGCTAAAGAGGCTGAGGCTAAAGCTGCCGAAGAGGCTCGCATCAAGGCTGAGAAAGAAGCTGCCGAAAAGGTTCGCCGCGAGGTGGAAGCCCGCCGTGAAGCTGAGGCCAGAGCCGCTGAAGAGGCTCGCATCAAGGCTGAAAAAGAAGCTGCCGAAAAGGCTCGCCGTGAGGTTGAAAGGGCTGAAAAAGACGCTGCTGCCAAAAAAGAGAAAAAAATAGAGCAGAGAGCAGAACCGAAGACAGAAAAGAAACATGAGGCAAGTATCAAAGTCATCGGCAAAATAGACCTGTCTACTATCAACGAGGCTACGCGCCCTCCTAAAAAAACAAAGGAGGAACTGAGACGTGAGAACATTGCCAAGCAGAAAGAGGAACGCCGTCAGCGTGAACAACAACGCACCAAGGAACAGCGCGCAAAAGATCAGCAGCATTTTAAGGAACAACGTGCCAAAGAGCAAAAACCTGCTGCAGAACAGAAACCTGCTATGGAACAGAAACCTCGCGAGCAGAAACAGCAGATACAGGAAAAAACTTCTTCGTTCATTCCTACCGAAATACCTAAGTTGGCTGGTACTAAGGTTGTCGGTAAAATAGACCTGGAAAACAACAAGCCTGGAAAAGAAAATGGCTCGGAGGGCGGCGGCAAAAAGAAAAAACGCAACCGTATTGGTGGCGGTCGTGTAGATGTGAGCGCCTTCGAGGAGAATAACAACCGTAACAATAATGGCGGAGGCAAAAAGAATAAGGAACAGAATCTCGGTGGCAAAAAAGATAAGCATAAGAAGAATCAGCCTGTCCAGATTTCTGAGGAGGATGTTGCAAAGCAGGTCAAGGAAACTCTTGCCCGCTTGACAGAAGGCAATAAGGTTACAAAGAAAGGTGCAAAATACCGTAAAGAGAAACGTGATGCCGCTGCGCAAAAGATGCAGGACGAGAGAATGCAGGAGGCTGCAGAATCTAAAATATTGAAACTGACAGAGTTCGTTACGGCAAACGAGTTGGCTACAATGATGAACATTACCGTTACACAGGTTATCCAGACGTGCTTCAATCTCGGCATGTTCGTCTCAATCAACCAACGTCTCGATGCCGAGACAATCAATATCGTGGCTGACGAATTCGGATTCAAGACAGAATATGTTTCGGCAGAGGTTGTCAATGCCATACAGGAGGAAGAGGATTCCGAAGAAGACCTTGTTTCGCGTCCTCCTATCGTTACTGTGATGGGCCATGTTGACCATGGTAAGACTTCGCTGCTTGATTATATACGTAAGTCGAACGTCATAGCCGGTGAGGCCGGAGGTATAACTCAGCATATAGGTGCCTATAACGTGACTTTGGATGACGGTCGCCATATAACATTCCTTGATACTCCAGGTCACGAGGCATTTACCGCCATGCGTGCCCGTGGTGCACAGGTGACTGATATTGCCATAATCATTGTGGCTGCAGATGATAACGTCATGCCGCAGACTATCGAGGCTATCAATCATGCCTCGGCTGCAGGTGTGCCAATAGTTTTTGCAATAAATAAATGCGATAAGCCTGCCGCAAACCCAGAAAAAGTTAAGGAGTCTCTTGCCAATATGAACTATCTTGTTGAAGATTGGGGCGGTAAGTATCAGTCGCAAGACCTCTCAGCCAAAAGCGGAAAAGGTGTACCAGAACTTCTGGAAAAGGTGCTGCTTGAGGCTGAACTGCTTGACCTGAAGGCTAATCCTAACCGTAAGGCCCAGGGTACAATCATAGAATCATCGCTCGACAAGGGACGTGGTTACGTTGCAACAGTGCTTGTCAGCAATGGTACGCTGCATCAAGGGGATATCATGCTTGCCGGTACGTCGTACGGCCGTATCAAGGCTATGTTCAACGAACGTAATCAGAAGATAACATCAGCTGGCCCTGCTGAACCAGTGATAGTGCTGGGTCTCAACGGCGCACCTCAGGCAGGTGACAAGTTCAATATCTTCGATGAAGACCACGAGGCACGCGAGATCGCTGCTAAACGTGAGCAACTTGCACGTGAGCAGGGTTTGCGTACTTCGAAACACCTTACGCTGGACGAGATCGGCCGTCGTATTGCACTGGGCAACTTCCAGGAAATCAATGTCATTGTCAAAGGTGATGTGGATGGTTCTATCGAGGCTCTTTCTGATTCGTTGATAAAACTCTCGACAGAGGAAATTCAAGTCAACGTCATCCATAAGGCTGTGGGTCAGATATCTGAAAGTGATGTGATGCTTGCTACAGCATCAAATGCCATTATAGTCGGATTCCAGGTGCGTCCTTCTCTTGCTGCACGTAAAATGGCTGAAAAAGAGGAGATTGATATTCGTCTCTATTCTATTATATATGATGCCATCGAAGAGATGAAGGCTGCTATGGAGGGAATGCTTGCTCCTGAAATCAAGGAAGAAATTGTCGCTACTCTCGAAGTCCGCGAGACTTTCAAGATTTCAAAGGTCGGAACCATCGCAGGCTGTATGTGTAAGGAGGGTAAGATTAAACGTACTAACAAGGTTCGTCTTATCCGTGACGGTATCGTGGTTTATACAGGCGAACTGGCATCTCTCAAACGTATGAAAGATGATGTCAAAGAGGTTATGTCGGGCTTTGAATGCGGTCTCAATATAGCAAACTTCAACGATATCCATATAGGTGATGTCGTTGAGGCTTACGAACAGGTTGAAGTAAAGAAGACTTTATAAGATACGTTACGTAAGAACTATAGTACAATAATCTTGAATTGGTTAGATATCATACTTGCAATTCCTCTGCTTTATGGCCTTGTGATGGGTGCAAAACGGGGGTTTGTCAAGGAAGCGGTAATGCTCGTCGCAATAGCGATGGGCGTTTTCGTTGCCAGACAGTTCTCATCGCCCGTGGCAACGCTGCTGCAGGAACATCTTGAAGCGACTCCACGCGTGGCACAGCCACTATCGTATGTTGTCGTGATGGTGGTGTTTGCCGGAGGTATGTATCTATTGGCCTGGATGCTCACGAAAATACTGAAGGCCATGAAACTCGGCACTATAAATAGAATCTTCGGTGCCGTCTTCGGTACAATGAAATGGGTGCTGATATTGTGCGTGGTGCTGAATTTAGTTGCCATAATAGACAAATACGTGCCTGTGAAGGCCAAACCTGCCGTCCAAAATTCGAAACTATACGCACCTATAGAAAATGTGTCCAGATTCTATAACCCATTCTTTTGACTATGCGAGACTATAAATACTATATCTTTGACCAAGGCAATGTAATTCTTGACATCAATCCTCAACTGAGTCTTGATGCTTTTGCAGAGCTGATAGACCCTTCGAAGTCGGGCCTTGTGTCGGCAAAAGATTTACTTGGTGGTTGTGACAACAAGTTCATCACTGACTATATGGTTGGTCTTGTATCTACCGACCAGTTGGTGGATTACTTGATGCCCCTCATGAGGCCGGATATCTCGCGTGAGCAAATAGTCTCTGCATGGGACGCTTTGATACTTGACGTTCCAGAACGGAGGAAAGAGGCTTTGCTGAAACTGCGTGGACTTGGCAAGAAAACGTACATGCTCAGCAATACCAATGACGAACACATGCGTCACATTATAAGTAAATGTTTTGCCGGCGAACGTTCAAAACTTGAATGCTATTTTGACGGACTCTTTCTTTCAAACGAGATGCATCTTGCAAAACCTTCTCTGGAGATATTCATCGAGATGGTAAATCAGACTGGAATAAACCCATCGGAAGCTATTTTTATAGACGACCTGCAGCAAAATCTTGACGTTGCAGCGACTTTGGGATTCGACACGCTTCTCTCTACAGGAGACTATTGGCTGACGAGACTGTTTTAATCTCGTTTTGCATGCCATCGTTCGAAGAAAATGACGTTCCACTCATGCTTTCCATCTTATAATAGCATGCGATTTCACGGAAAACGCCCTCAATACAACCTTAATTGGATGCCTATTTATCGCTATTTGTTATGTAACTTGCATAATATCAGAGCGAATAAAAATCTTGAAAAATAATTGCGATTTTGTTTGGCCACGTCAGGAAAAGGCAGTACCTTTGCAGTCGCTTTCGGAAAGGAGAACCGGGGGCTGAAAAGAGCGAACATTGACACGATTGAACAACTAAGTAGTTAGTAAAGTTTACAAGGTAAGATTGAAGAATCGACCTTGTCAGTTCACAAAAGGAATAACGAATATTATCCAATAGGTTCTGGGCGGGGCAGCAGACGTTTCGGGTATGCTTTTAGAGAAAAGATAGAAATGTACAATGAAGAGTTTGATCCTGGCTCAGGATGAACGCTAGCGACAGGCTTAACACATGCAAGTCGAGGGGCAGCGCGGGGGTAGCAATACCTCTGGCGGCGACCGGCGCACGGGTGCGTAACACGTATGCAACCTACCCTGCATGGGGGAATAACCCGGAGAAATCCGGACTAATGCCCCATGGCAACCGAGGGGGGCATCTTTCTTGGTTTAAAGATTCATTGATGCGGGATGGGCATGCGGATGATTAGCTGGTAGGCGGGGCAACGGCCCACCTAGGCGACGATCATTAGGGGTTCTGAGAGGAAGGTCCCCCACATTGGTACTGAGACACGG
>JAZRYS010000018.1:0-1752 GCA_045600865.1 Candidatus Aphodosoma sp. | reverse complement strand
AAAGGCGGAGATAATTATTCCCTGACGCCTGTATATGTCGTATCTTTTGTTAACTTTGCGAGGGAGCATGCTGAGGATTGGAGGGGTGAGCTCGGAATAATCTCAAGATATTCGATACGTGAGGACAGTGTCAGTGAGCAGATGACGGACGCGCTGCATTTCGTATTTGTGGAGCTGGGGAGATTTGACAAGAAACTGGAAGAGTTGAGTTCCGAGACCGACTGCCTGTTCTACTGCCTGAAGAATATGAAGGATATGACGGGCGTGCCCCCTGAGATGGATTACAAGATAATACAGCGCCTCTTTGCTGCTACCGCGGCGGAATCGCTGAGCGAAGAAGAGAAACAAGAAGCAATAAAAGTCATGACAACAGAAATGGACATAGCCGTCTGGAAGAGGATGGCACGTGAGGAAGGGCTAGCCGAAGGCAAAGCTGAAGGACGGGCCCAGGGTATTGCGGAAGGAAGAGCCGAAGGAAGAGCCGAAGGCATGGCAGAGGGAAGAGTAAAAGGAAGGGCTGAAGGTGCAAATACTGCTCGATTGGAAATCGCCCGAAATCTCAAGGCACAGAATATAGATATTCAAGTAATATCGAGTACGACCGGAATCAGCGTAGAGGAAATTGAATCATTCGGTTGAATACTTTTGAACCTCGTTGAGAAATAAGAAGGAATGAAATGCTGAGGTTTGAATTCTCAAGCATGTCTGCGGCTGTTTCCATTCGTATCTTCTGGATGAAGGCCATCGATTTGTACCAGACTTGCCGGATTCTGATTCTCTGGGAATAAACGGTGGGGCTTGGAACGCCATCGTTGTTGATCGACTGGATTTCAATCGTGTAGGAGCCGGCCTTGAACTTCGAGAAGTTCACCGTCTGGACTTTGAACATGGCGCAGACCAGTTGGGACAGGCATTTGATACGGGCAAGATTCATAAAAGGACCGAAATGGGATAGGAGAACTGATAATAAATCACTACTTTTGTGGGAGGGCACTGAAAAAGATGTCAGTATGATAAGTCTCTGAGATTTCAATATTCGCATCCAGTCTGCACATTTCCCGGTTCCGCCAGAATATTCGATTCTCAAGGGGTTATTATTCGACCGGACAGATATTTTGGCCCGATTCAGGCCTCCTTCCTGTCCTTTTCCTGCATCATCCGAATAATTCGCCTCATATTACAGGCGAACATCGTGACGGCTCCCTGAAGAGTCATCGCCTGCAGCCCGTATGATTCCGCCCTGCCATATTCGTAGTTGTTTTTCAGGTCCGAGTTCTTCGCCTCAATCTTGTATCGCGTCCGGTATTTCTCCCGGAACTCGTCCGTTTCTTGAAAGACCATCTGTTCTTTCTGGATTTCTGCCCGGTGGCACACGCAGTAGGTCTTGCTCATCTGGTTGAACTTGAAGCACCCTTCCCGCAGCTTGCAAACGACACACCGTTTTACATCAAAGTAGTGGGTCTCGATCTTCCCGTCCTTCTAGATGCCTTTCTTTATGGCCATGTGACCTGCAGGGCACACATACATCCCGGCATCCTTGTTATAAGTGAACCTATCATCATTCTTGCAGCCCAACACGTTTGAGTTCAACTTTGAGACCACTGCTACGCCCTTCTCCTTTGACTCTTCCAGATTTTCCTTGCTGCAATATGCTCCGTCGCCAATCACGGTTTTCACCTCCATTCCGTTTTCTATGCTCTTGTCGATGAGTGTCTGCATCTGGCTCCCATCGTCTTTCTCTCCCGATGTGAC
>JAZRYS010000017.1:0-1046 GCA_045600865.1 Candidatus Aphodosoma sp. | reverse complement strand
CGGAGCCTGACTATCAAGTATCTTGCGATTTCTACAATTGATTGATCAGTTCCTGACCACTCCTTGTGTCCATCTTCATTATCGCAAACCATTTCTTTCCCAAATCCTTGAAGGATGCTCCTACGTGGTAGGCTTCGTCGTCAATGATGAGAAACCTGTCGTGCGACTTCTTAAGGATATTCACAGGAATGGGAAGATACTGGGAATCGTGCTTGGCGATATCGAGTTTGAACTGTTTCGAAATCTGGAGAGTGTATATTTCAGCCGATACTCCATTCTCTCGTTTGTCCAGCATTGTCAACACAGATTCATCGACGTAGTTGTCAATCATTACAACCCGATTCTTGGCGCTTCGAATCAAATCGGAAACCAGAACATACGCATCGAATGTCTGCCCTTCAAAGAAGATTCCACACTTGTTTTGAAGTGTCCCGTCCTCCAATTTGTCAAGCACGACATTCAGTTTATGCTCAGTCTCAAGCTGGCGTCTGTCAAGAGAATCGAGTCTCCTGAACACATCAGCATTTGCTACCATAAATCTACGCATAGCGACGAACGCACGCATAATCAGTATGTTTGCCTGTATTGCCGACTCACTGCGGAGAAGGCCGGAAAGCATCGAGACACCTTGCTCTGTAAATGCATAAGGAAGGTATTTTGAATGCTGTCCCCGTCCTGCCTTTATGCTGCCATTTTGGCTTCTTAAAGATTCATCGCCCAAATCCCCGCATGCTCCGTTGTTTAAGATGCCATTTTGGCATTTTAAACCGTTATACTCTTCCCGAGTCAACTGGAACATGAAATCCTCAGGAAAACGTTGGATGTTTCTTTTCACCTGACGGTTCATTTGGGCAAGTTCAACCCCATACATCAGAGCGAGGTCGCGGTCGAGGATAACCGGAATGCCGCGAACAGCGACGATTCTGCTCTCGATTTTAGCAATCTCAAGTTCTCCTGCAGGAATGATACTGACTTCTTTGTTTTCCATAACGTTCGATTCTATCGGCAAATATAGTCTATTTCTTTCGTTCATCATATCCTATTTT
>JAZRYS010000016.1:0-51273 GCA_045600865.1 Candidatus Aphodosoma sp. | reverse complement strand
TTCTCTTCTATTTCTCTGTCTGACAATTTGTTGACTATGCAATCTCTGACAATTGCAATTCTCTCTTCTCGAGAATAAATACTTTTTCCCATAGTGGTTTCATTTGTGTCAACATATTTCAGGACAAGACATTGCACATCAAGAATCGGGAGTAAATGGGATGGCTCTCCGATTGACTAATCAATCAAAGAACCGTCCCGCTGGTCATTTGCAAAAAATCTTCCAAACATTTTGCCACCTCCTAAAAAAGTTGTACCTTTGCACTCAAATTCCAAACAGAGACTGCAAAGGTCTCGCATTACTCAAATCAGATAATGGGTTCTGCTGGTTGAGGTGATGAAATCAAATTAAAAAGGACCTGTAATACATTCACAATTATCCGAATATGAAAGTACTTAAAATTACATTCATACTATCAATCATCTTTCTGACCTGTTGCCAGAAGGATCCGCTGCCGGATGTCAGTCCGCTCAAATGCAATTATTCTTCAGCCGATATCTCCACACTCGAAGGAGAGCAGGTCAGTCTGGCCGGTTTTGCCGACAGGAAAGAGCTGTCCACAGGGACACATCTGAAGATTCGGACTTACTGTCTGGTCATAACGGACGGACAGCAGAAAGTCTGCATAGTGAACAATGACCTTATGGAGACTTCTCCCGCACTTGCTTCCGAAATACGTGACCGGATAGCCGCAGCAACTGGTCTTGACCGCGAATTCATCCTTTTGAACAACTTGCATACTCACAGTGCACCGCGTGTTACTGGCACTTGGGCAGAGCCGGACGGACCGAATTATGCGTACAAGCTGCGCACGGTGGAAACAATCGTCGCAAATGCCGTGAACACGATCAAGAACGACAAGGCTTTCCGTGAATTCCGCCTCGAAGTCGGAAAAACCACCACGGACATCCTGGGGAACAGATGTGAAAAAGGGGGACCGGTAGATAAAGACGTATATGCGGCCCGATTTGTCAGCAAGGACGGAGAGCCGATTTGCGCCATCATAAATCTTGCCTGCCATCCGGTATGCATGGGACCGACGAGCCTCCTGCTGTCTTCCGACTATTCCGGAGTCGCACGGAAAGAACTCGCTCGGAAATGGGGCTGTGAGGTGTTTCAGTTGACAGGAGCAGCTGGGAATATGGACCCCGCCGAAGGCCCTCAGACTTACGAATACGCAGAGAGGTGCGGAAGTAGCCTATACTCATCCCTGGCAGATATAGCATTCTCTCCCGCCCGCAAGGATGGGACACTGAAGTTTTGTCACAATGTCTCGCATCTGCCGTATGCCATTCCGGAAGTAACCAAAGAGGCGGTGATTGCGCACGCGGAAGCTATAAAAGATATGGAGACACCATTCGCGACATGGAAGGAAGATGTTGAAAGATGGAAGAACCAGATTCTTGACGAATGGGATATGCCCGGCAAGAACTACAAATCATTGGACTTCGATATGACTGCGTTGAACGTAAATGGCGTAGTCTTCTTCTTCTCCCAGGGAGAACCGTTCTGCGAATATCAGATGGAAGCCAGAAGCACGTTCGAAAACGAGACAATCTTCTTTGCCGGATATACAAATGGCCAAAACGCCTATCTGGCATCAAAACGCGGATATCAGGTGAGAACAGGGTATGAATATGAGATAGAGCAGATGCACATATACATCAAGTCCCCATACCCTCTTTCCGAGACAATGCCAGATGTCTATCAGGCTTCGATAACGGAAACGATGTCTAAGGTGTTGTAGAGCTGCCGTTCGTCATCAAGATTCACTAAATGCGAAGTCAGCAAGGCGACAAGTTTTCGTTGACTCGTTGACCCGTTGAAGCAAGGGAAGATGCTTCGACCACCTCATCAACCGCAGGATGGATATAATCGAGGCAGAAGCTGCATGAATAAGAAAATAACTTTACTGAGTTTAAACAATACATGTCCGACGAAATACAAACCATCACCATATCTGGTGGAGAGATAGTTTGGCATTTATGCTGAACCTTTCGACAAACCCAAGACAAATTTGAGTAAACTCAATTGTTCTCGGTTTGCACTGATTTTGAAACAATATATATCAGCATAACAGGCATAGGATATGATTCTGCATCTTCAAAGTACGTAAGACTTTTCAATGCTTGGTATTCTGATAAGACTCCATCAAGTTTTGTTTGGAGAATATTTTTTGTTCTATTCAGAATTGCCAACTCACCCAGGTGATGCAATGTTTCAATTAAGGCATCTTGGGCAGGGAAAGCAAACCAGTGGAGCAGGCTTTTCTTGGCAAACAGTCATTGTGAGACAGGATTGCATTGCTGACGGGACACTGGCTCATGCGAAAAAATCTTCCAAACATTTTGTCACCTCAGAAAATAGTCGTACCTTTGCAGTGCGAAAGTCGGCTGCATTCGGCATAATCCAAATGAAATTTGGCTTCTGTTCTCGTTTGCACGATCTTTGCAACCGTTTTTGCATCGACATAACTAAAACAAAATCAATATGAAAAAAATTGCATTAGCAATGATTGCATTCTCCATGCTTTTGGCCATGGGATGCGAATCTGAAAAAAAGAGTGAGGAAACTCCTGCTGTGGATCCTATGCAGCAAAAGGTTGACGAGTATGCTGAATATACTCTGACCACAGACCTCAGCACACTGAGCGAGAAGGAGCGTCAGCTCATCCCTGTATTCATCCAGATTGCCCAGATAATGGACGACCTCTACTGGGAACAGGCTTTCGGCACAGAAAACCGTGCTCTTCTTGACACTATCAGCGATACTGCCATGAAGGAGTTTGCCATGCTGAACTATGGCGTGTGGGACCGTCTTGGCGAAGAGAAATGTTTCGTTCCTGGCTGGGGCGAACGTCCTGCAGGTGCCAACTTCTATCCTACAGACATGACCAAGGAGGAGTTCGAGGCACTCGAAAATCCTGAGAAGACAAGCCAGTACAGCATCCTCCGTCGTGATGAGGAAGGCAAACTGACTGTCATCCCTTACCGCGAGGCATACAAGGTGCAACTCGCACGTGTTGACAGCCTCCTCGGTGTTGCCATCGACCTTGCAGAAGATGCAGGTCTCAAGAAATATCTCACCGAGCGCCGCAAGGCTTTCCAGACTGACGATTATTTTGCATCAGACATGGCCTGGATGGACATGAAACAGAGCCGTCTCGACTTTGTGGTTGGCCCTATCGAGAACTACGAGGATGCCCTTTTCGGCTACAAGACTGCCTACGAGGCATTCATACTCGTAAAGGATGAGAAATGGAGCAACGACCTCGCCAAGTTCATCAAGATGCTTCCTGACCTCCAGAAACAGCTTCCTTGCGAAGAGCAGTACAAGAAGGAAGTCCCTGGCACAGAGAGTGACCTAAACGTTTATGACGCAATCTATTATGCAGGCGACTGCAACTCTTCGTCGAAGACTATCGCCATCAACCTGCCTAACGACGAGCGCGTACAATTGGCAAAAGGTGCACGCCGCCTTCAGCTGAAGAACGCTATGCGCGCCAAGTTCGACATGATATGCACTCCTATCGCAAAAGAGGTCATAACTGAAGAACAACTTGACAATGTCAAATTCGACGCATTCTTCAGTGCAGTATGTTTCCACGAGGTGGCACACGGCCTTGGCATCAAGAATACCGTCAACGGCAAGGGCAACCTCCGCGAGGCTCTCAAGGAGCAGTACAGCGCATGGGAGGAGTCGAAAGCCGACATCTGCGGACTTTTCATCGTTCAGACACTCATTGAGCAGGGAGAAATCACAGGAATAACTGTAGAGGACGCTTACGTGACATTCATCGCCGGTATCTTCCGCAGTGTACGTTTTGGTGCTACCGAAGCTCACGGCATTGCCAACATGATGTGCTTCAACTATCTTCAGGACCACGAAGCTTTCACATGCGACGAGAATGGCAAATATACTGTAAATGTTGAAAAGATGCGCCAGGCAGTAGCAGATTGGTCTGCACTCATCATCAAGACAGAAGGCGAAGGTGACTACGACTTTGCTAAGCAGTATGCATCAGAGAATGGCAAGGTTCGTCCTGAACTCCAGAAGGCACTCGACCGCATTGCCGGTGCAGGCATCCCACGCGACATCCGCTACAACCAGGGTCTCAAGGCTCTTGGTCTGGAAAAATAATATTTTCAGGAGCAGCAGACAAAAATGCAGATAAGTCTTCCTCCATAAGCAGAAGATTAACATCCTTCAACTTATGGAGGAAGACTCATTAATTTTACATTCTATTCAGAGAACTACCTGAAATAGATTCGTCCGTCAGTTCGCGAATGCTCTTTGCCTACAACTCCATGAAGGCGTATCTTGATATAGTCAGCCAAAAGATAGGTATCAATATATGATTGATTGGCTGGTACCTCGTTTGCTCCAGCAAAAACCAACCCATCTCCTTGTTCAAAAAGAACATATTTCGATGCAGCTATGGTATATTTGCCAGCAGGATCCAGTGGTTTGAATTCTCCTGACTTCTCCTGAACCATGACGCTTTTAACGCGTCTCTCGCCGGCAACACTCTGGAATACGCCATTTGCATCTAACACAACTGTCGATGCTATGGTTGAATCAATCTCAACCTTCAAGCCTGCTACTTGCAGGAATCCTCCGCTTTTTTCTGGTGTCAGTCTGTACGACATCTCCAGTGCATCAAGCAACGCCTGACCAGTGACTTTTGACACGCCTATTTCGTTAAGGAATGGCAATACGTTGAAGATGGTGTTGAATGTGATGTCGCCAGCTTCTATCTCTGCTCGCAAACCACCACCATTAACCAATCCTATGTCGGCACCTGTCATTACTCTTGTTGCCTCGGCTACAAAATCGCCCAATGCACACTCTCCTGTTCTGGCAACATAATTCCCATTCTCATCGTATATGGATATTTTTTCCTCAGCTTTACCAATCTTTTCGTTGGCAAAAAAATCATATTCAGCATTTGCATTGTCAACTTCAGCCTGAACTTTCGAACTTATGTCGGTTATCTCTTCTTTGCCAATCAAACCACTGCTTATCTTGCCATCAGTGCTGATAATCAGTTTGCCAATGTTTTGGAAGTCTGAACCAGTTGACGTCCAAAGCACCTGTTTGCCGTCAGCATCAGTGAAATATGCCCCTGGTTGTACGGTATGCGTATGAGCGTCCAATATGGCATCTACACCTCTTACGGATTTTATGATTCCTTCCATCATGCATTCCCCTACATGCGAGAGAAGAATCACATAATCTGCACCTTCGCTGATTGTTGCATCAACTTCTGCCTGTATCAATTCCTCAATATTGTCACTGCCAAAGTCATATACGAGATTCCCTGTTTCGTCTGTTACATAGCTGTAAGGAATCAGAGAAATCATTTTTGGCATTGTGACTCCTACAAAGCCCACACGTATGTCGCCATATTGCTGAACGTCATGTCCTTCAAAAACCTGTTCGCCTGTACGGAGGTCTTCGAAGTTGCAGCAAAGAGTCTTTCCTCCTATACTCTGCAACTTGTTGAGCATTTGTGGTATAGTTTGGCTGAACTCGTTGTTGCCTATGACGATGTAGTCATACTCGACAGATGACATGATGCTTGTCAACGAGCTGCAAGAGTCGAAGTTGCAATGAGGATCGCCAGAGAGGAAGTCGCCACACGAAACAGTCACGACATACTGGTATTGCTCTTTCATTGCATCACGGTAACCTGCAAATAGCGGATAACCATCAATCGCCCCGTGGACATCGTTTTCGAACATGATTACCACATCACCCTTCAGTTTGTCGTTATTGTCAATGGGTGTTTCCTTTTTACAACCAGCAAGCAATGCCAACGACATAAGGCAAACGAGCATTGCTGGTCTGAATAAATTGAATTTTTTCATAGTGATATTAATAATAAATTATGTTGTTTCAATAAACGAGGTGAGAAGCCTCTTTGATTTTGTTTGTCAACAGGGGATTCATGTTACTATGCTCTTTCAAAAATCTATCTACAACATTCTTCGCAGCCTCTGACCTGTGTCCCCGGAGCAGGCTTTTGCACCAACGCTCGGGAAAAAAGATTGCTCCTGTGCGGTGGATCTCTGGCACCATCTCAAGAGCAGGGTAGATATACTGAATGGCATGTTCCTGGCGCAGAGGGTGGTTCAGATAGTAGAGCATCCGGCAAACCCAAGTCTCGATTCTGCGGTTTTCCGGCTTCTGCAGGAAAGTAAAGAAAAGTGAATCTCTCAACGATTCCGAGCCGTAGGCCGCAATGGAGATGAAATCAAATTCCATCAGCCTGTCTGGGTTGGTTATCCTTTTTCTTTGTATGTGGCAGATGTTCTTTGCCTGTTCGGGCATTCGTATGGCAAGTTCGTATGCCATTGTCATGTAGTCGCGCTCTGAGAGGTCAACAGTGTCGCCTTTCTGCCATTTGTCGTAAAGTGCGGCTGTTATATTATCGGTGGTGGGAACGTCTGTCATAAGTCGCCAGATGGATGTCCTGACAGAGCCTATGTTGTGGGTGAGTCCTGTCTGCATGATTCTATCAGCCATTTCCGGTGCCTTGCGCAGAGGCTCGTTCATATTCTCTATGGCGGTTAAGCAGATGAGTTCGTTGCTGCTCTGGAGAGCTTTGGTGAGTATGTCGAGGTATCTTGTGGCGGAAATATTGCCGTGCAGGTAGTTTTCGTGCAAGGTCATAAGTGCAGCCATCATTTCTGCATCTTTAAGCATCAGCATTGAGTCCGCAAGGATTTCAACCTGTTCTTTGCTCAAACATATATAACCGTAATATTCGGTGTCGTATGCTTCATGCCAACTGTTGGCCTTGCGTTCTGGCCAGTAAGGATTGTTCACCCATAGGTCGGCAAAAGCCTTTACGTCTATGTTGCTCACACTGTCGAGAACTTCTACCAGTTCTGGCCAAGTGGCATTGCCGTACATGAACTTGTGAAGATAATGACTGATGCCTTCTCTGAAGGCATTCTCGCCCATTTCATTGGCAAGTAGCTTCATCATTATGGGGGCTTTGTCGTAGATGATGTTATTGTAAATCAGAGAGGCCTCGTTCATGTTTCCGAGTTCCTGCCTTATTGCAGTCCTTCCTTCCGTCCTATCTTGATCGATGGC
Organism: Candidatus Aphodosoma sp.; assembly: GCA_045600865.1. Lineage (GTDB taxonomy): Bacteria > Bacteroidota > Bacteroidia > Bacteroidales > Paludibacteraceae > Aphodosoma. Next base: position 44,169 of record JAZRYS010000016.1, on the reverse strand, counting down.
TGCCCTCTGATACTCACGGAGAAAATTGAGTTCGTGGTCAACTTCTGGGAACATAGGTTCTGCAATTTGGGCGGCAAAGTAGTTGGCAAAGACTTCTTTGAGCCAGACATCGTTGAACCAGCGCATAGTGACCGCATCGCCAAACCATAGATGTGCTGTCTCGTGGGCTATAAGTTTGATGCGCTCAAGACGTTCTTTCTGAGTGGGCTGTGACGGGAGGAAAAGTTTCTCGTCATTATAGAATGTGGCACCTGCGTGTTCCATTCCTCCAAACTGGAATCCCGGCAATATCACAAGGTCGTATTTGGCAAAAGGGTAGGGTACACCTGTGTATTCTTCCAGCCACTCTATCGACTTGTCAACTTCGTCATAAATATCTTTCAACTGGACAATACGGGCAGGGTCTGTTTCTCTATAATAGATGCTTATCGTATTTTTCCCTGCTACAAATTTCTGCTTCCTGAACTTTCCTGCTGCAAATGCGAACAGGTAAGTCGGAAGAGGTTCAGTCTCGGCAAAACGTATCATCCTGCCGTTGAAAAGGCCACATTTGTCCTCCTCGATAGGGCTGTTGCTGACGGCAGCTGCCTCTTTGACAGGCAGTGTGAGCTGCAACTGGAATCTTGCCTTTATGTCTGGCTGGTCGAAGCATGGAAAGAGCAGGCTTGCCTTGTCTGGCACAAGCAATGTATAGACATAATCTTCTCTGTGGTTAATGGCATTTTTGCTTGGCTGGAAGGAAAACTCAATTATATTCTGTCCTTTCCTGATTTGTTCTTTTCTGATGACGATATGGCCGTTTTCAATTGTAGGGTCGTACTGCTTTCCGTTGACTCGTGTGCTAAGCAGCACACCATCCATGTAGTCAAATATCACATCATTACTATTCGCAATATCGAATGTGACAACCAGATGACCTTCAACAGGTGCATCAATCTCGGTTAGTCTGAAATCAAGGTCTCTGTTGCTGGTGAAGTCGAACGATATTTCATAACGAACATTACTAATTGTCTTCGCACGATGATTGGCCAACTGCGTGTCAACACCAGATACCAATGAGAGAATAGAGAGAATGATTGAGATAAGCATAAAACTATCTTATAACGAGTCTGAAACCGCAGTCTGGCACAGTATCTGTTGGCAATTCTCGTCTGCGGGCAGAAACCCTGCATTCGGTTGATTGGCTCAATATGCTGCCACCACGAACAACACGATATGTACCTGTTTCAGGGCCAGCGGGAGCTACTTGGTTGCCTTCTGTGTAAGTGCCATACCAGTCAGAGCAATATTCGGCAACATTGCCAGACATGTCGTAGATGCCAAAGTTGTTGCTTGCTTTCGTCTTGACCTTTGCGACATCCTGACGGCCATTCCAACCTACATTCTCCAGAGCAGAAGAGCCGGAATAGACATTGTCCTGCACGCCACCACGTGCCGCATATTCCCATTCTGCCTCTGTAGGCAGGGATATGCGCTCGCCTGTAAGTGCTGCAAGTCTCTTGACAAAGGCATTTGCCTCTTCCCAACTGATATTATGGACAGGCAGGTTGTCGCCAAGTCCAAGAATCTGACGCTCTGCATTGATGGCAGAATCGCCCATAATGGCTTTCCATAAGCCTTGCGTAACTTCTGTCACACCTATGTAATAGGCACCCAACTGCACATTGTGAATAGGGTATTCGGCATTGAAATCAGCCATTACACCCTGTTCGGCAGTAGCGCCCATGTCGAATGAACTCGCTTGAATATAAGTCATTTCATACTCCAGGCCATCAACTTTTATTGTTCGAGAACCTTGAAGTTCAGGCATGTCTTGCTCGCATCCGCAAAATATTAACAATGCAAGTAATGCAGGGACAATAATCCTTCTCATAATCAGAGTATAATGGCCAATTGACCACCTATCAAACCTAAACCTATTGACGATGTTCTATCTACAAACCAGCGATATTCGTAAACAAAGCCGAGTGTGATGGTACTTTTCCCAAATCTGAAACCAAGGTCAAGTCCACCAATGAGACCAGCCTGAAATCGAGTGGAGAAGCTTGTTCTGAAACCGAAAACCCCACCAAGCTGACCTTTGATATTTGGAATCAGCAATACGGTGCTGCCTAACTGGATTGGCAGCATACCACCTACACGTACACTACCCATAAGTGAGTTGAGATATTCAGGTATTTCGTTGTTAGGCTGAATGTTTGTCTGCATGTACTCCAGCACACCCTCGTAAGTGAAATATGACTGGGCATATCCGGCACCTATCTGTACACCAAATCTTGGCCAAAAGTAGTTGTCCACTGGCTGTTTCTCGTATGGAGCAAAACCCTTGAATGAAATCAGTGTGCCATTCAATCCATTGTAAAGGCCAAAACCCGAACTCTGATTTGTAGAAACTGGCTTTTGCTCGCTGGACTGATTTGTTGACTGAGAATTTGTCGCGGGTTGTTTTTTGGTCACAACAACTTGCTTCGTAAGATCGCTTGGTGTGACGTCGTCATTGTTTGCTGACATGGTTACTGCCATCAACATCATGACAGCAACGAAAAAAATCTTTTCCATATTGTATATTGTTTGTTTTTTGCTTTTTCTTTTCCCAAAACATTCAGCATCCTTGCAGGATCAGGCGTCATGCCAATCCGTCCAAGATCCAGACGGTCGGCATCTATGCATGTATCAATGGTGACATCACCGGTAGATACATTCTGAAACGTGTGTTGCTGGACAGCTTCTCTCAACTGTCCAAATTCCTCATCACTCAACCAATCCAGTATGTTTCCCCTTATTTCGTCCAAGAATGCAGCTGCCCTCGGGCCATGCTGCAGGTCACGACCGTCTGACAGCCTCTTGCAGTCATGAAAACAGGCGAAGAGACGTACTACAGTTTTGTTTATGCGTGAGTCTTTTTCTGCCATCGACAGGCCATACTGCTCAACGTGTTTCCAGTGTCTGAGTCCGTGAATGGTTTTCAACTGCTCAGGTGTTCGCTGTGCCATGGCAATATCCCACGCGTGTTTGATGTTATCTTCCATAAAATTAAAAAACATGATGTACTCGTGACAGACACGAGTACATCATGACTATAAATATTACTTCTGTATGCGGATACGTGCGTCAACAGCCACAACACGCTCAGCAGAACCAAGCAGTGGGTTGAGATCCATCTCGGCAATCTCTGGAGCAGCCTTTACCAAAGCAGAAACACGTGAAACAGCCTCGGCAAACTTATCCTCGTTTACTGGCTCCTGACCACGTACACCCTGGATAATCTTGTAGCTGCGAAGGCCACGGATCATGCTGTGTGCCTCGTCTGTGCTGATTGGTGCAAGAGAAGCCTTGACATCCTTGAGTACTTCGATAAAGATACCGCCAAGACCGCAGAGCACCTGATGACCGAACTTAGCCTCCTTAGATGCTCCGATGAATACCTCTGTACCGTGGTACATTGGACAAAGCTCGACAGCGTAAGTGTCTTTAATCTTTATGAGACGGTCAAATTCACGGCCAACAGTCTCCATGTCATTTACGTTGAGCACAACGCCACCAACGTCAGACTTGTGAACAGGTCCGCAAACCTTCAATACCAATGGGAAGCCAAACTCGCCGGCAACCTTGAGAGCCTCTTCGCGGGTCTTGACCTCAGCATTCTGCTTGCGGTCAATGCCTGCAGCATCAAGCAATTTGTTTATCTCGTCGAGTGAGAGATAGCCATCCTTTGCATTCTCGACAACCTCGCGGATAGCCTTTACGTCTATCTCTGGCATGTCGAGAACCTCAGGCTGAGGTTTAGGAGTGTTCATAACCTTGCAGAGGGCATTGCCGAATACGCACTCCTCGCTGAAATTGATGCGGTGTTTGTTCTGGATAAAGTCCTCAATTTCCTCCTTGACGTTGATGATAGAAGGAAGGATAGGGAAGATAGGCTTTTTGCAAGTCTTCATCTTCTGGTCGAGCACCTCGTAAACCTCCCAGTTGCGGAAGAGACCTGGAGAACCGAAGATTACGCACATGGCGTCGATATTGTCGAAATCATTCTCACAAGCGTCGATGATGTCTGCGAGCTGCTGGGCAGTACCTGTTGCAAGGAAGTCGATAGGGTTGCCGACTGAAGAACCGGCAAAGAGTTTGCCGAGCAGAGCCTGAGCCTTTTCGCCCTTGATTGCAGGAACGTCAAGACCGTTATTAGACAATGTATCTGTGAGCATTACGGCAGGACCACCAGCGTGTGTGATGACAGCCATGTTCTTGCCCTTCATCTCTGGGTGCATGAAGATGCAGCATACTGTTACCAACTCCTGACGGTTGGAGCAGCGGACGATACCTGCCTTGCGGAAGAGTGCGTCAACAGCAACGTCTGATGTTGCGAGGGCACCTGTATGAGAAGAAGCAGCACGTGAACCTGCAGAAGAGCAGCCAGACTTGATGGCAGCAATCTTACAGCCCTTGCGAATCAAAGAAGAAGCGTGCTTCAAGAGCTTCTCAGGGTTGCCAATCTTCTCCATGTAAATCATCTTGACGTAAGAAGACTTGCCAGGAACGTATGTTTCGTCCCAATACTCAAGAACATCCTCGATACCTATCTGTGCAGAGTTGCCGACAGCCCATACAGAGTTGAAATGCAGACCATTGGTCATACCAATCTCCTTGATGAACACTGCTGTTGCACCTGAACCTGTGACGAAGTCAACGCCCATAGGGTCGAGTTGAGGGATAGGAGCATCGAAAGCACCTGTATAGTTCACATTGAGGAAACCTGTGCAGTTAGGGCCGATGAGAGAACCGCCTGTGTTACGGATAATCTCGACCATCTGACGCTCGATTTCGCCACCCTCATGACTCTCCTCGCCAAAACCGGCAGAGATGATTACATAACCACCGCAACCTTTCTGGTTTGCAAGCACGTCAACAGTGTGGAGGCAGAATTTAGCGGCAATTGCCATCAAAGCGCAGTCAACCTGTGGAAGGTCTTCAACCTGCTTGCAGCATTTGATACCCTGGATTTCCTCCTCCTTAGGGTTTACGACATAAATCTGACCTTTGAAATTGCTGTCCAAGAGGTTCTTGAGCAACTTTCCGCCAGGCTTTGTAACATCCTTTGAAGCACCAATGACAACGATGCTTTTAGGATTCAAAAGTTTTTCAGAAATCATAGCATTTATGTTTTAGTAAATTATTATACGAAATAGAGCTTGTCTGTTGACATTCTCAGGTATCTGTTGACAGCTGAGATTGTTGCAAAGAAGTTGATAATGATGCTGACAACGATCATCACTCCAGCGACAGGCAATATAATGTGTGGATTATACAATGTCTCAAGGTTTGAATAACCGTTTATCTGCACTTGCATCAGATAGATGGCACTAACAAGCAATAAGAAACCTATTACTGCCCCAATTGCAGCATTGAGCATAGACCTGCGGAGGAAAGGCGCACGGATGAAACTATTCTTTGCACCAACCAACCGCATAGTGTTTATCAAAAACCTCTTTGAATAGATAGTCAGTCGTATTGTGTTGTTTATCAATACCATCGAGATAAAGAGCAGTACTATGACTATTGCGGAAAAAAGGATAAGCAGCCTGTTGATATTGCTGTTCAGCAGGTCAACGAGATCCTGTTCGTAATTGATTTCAGTAACGCCTTGGAAATCCTTGAGTTTCGGAATGACGACTTTCTGAATGCTGTCAACGTTTGCATATTTCTGATTAAGATAGACTTCGTATGACGCATTTACAGGGTTCATGCCAAGGATTATGGTAGGATCTTCGCCAAGCATGTCTATTATGCTGTTGAGGGCACTGTCTTTGCTGATATAAGTGAAGTCCTTTACATACCGAGCATCTGTTATGTAACGTTCCAGCCTGCCACGGTCTGTTATGCTGATGCTGTCATCCAACATGACAGAGACGGCTATGTTCTCCTGACTGCGATGGGCAAAGTCAGTTGTCAGTATCAACAGATAGGCTATCAATCCGACCATGAACAATACAAGAGATATTGATATGTTCGATGTCAGATGGAGATTGAAAAATGAGGTTTTCTGTTTTTTCATACTTTTCTTAATTTTCCAGAGTAACTGGAATACCTTTACAATACAGCTTTTATGCTAAGTCAGATGGCAATCTTAAATCACCTCTTGGCGAGACGCCAATTGAAACAACCTTAGGACCATCAGGCAGACAAGAACGCTTGAACTGCTGATGTTTGAAACGACGGAAGAATACATCGTACCATTTTTCGATTGTTGCAAGGTCATATTCATCAGCAAATGCGAGACTTGCCATCATCACAATCTTTTCACGTCCAAAACCATACTTCAGCATGTAATACATGAAGAAATCGTGAAGAGGGTAGGGACCGACGAAATCTTCTGTCACCTGACCACCTTCCATAGGAACAAGTTCAGGAGATATTGGAGTATCTACGATGTCCAGAAGATTGTCGCGGAGTTTTTCGCCAACCATGTTTCCTGCAACGTACTCTACAATCTTGCGAACCAATGTCTTAGGCACGCCTGCGTTTACACCATACATGCTCATCTGGTCACCGTTGTACGTGGCCCAGCCAAGCACAAGTTCGCTGAGGTCGCCTGTGCCTATAACCATGCCGTTGTATTTGTTGGCAAGGTTCATGAGTATGAATGTGCGCTGGCGAGCCTGAGTGTTTTCGTATGTTACGTCGTGGATGCTCTTGTCGTGTCCTATCTGTTTGAAATGCAAGTCACAAGCCTCGGTAATGCTTATTTCCATGGATGTAACGCCTAATTGCTCCATTATCTCCAAGGCATTGTTGTGCGTCCTGTCTGAAGTGCCATAACCTGGCATTGTGACGGCATAGATGTTTTTGCGAGGAAGACCGAGACGGTCACAAGCCTCAGCGCAGACAAGCAATGCCAACGTAGAGTCCAATCCACCAGAAATGCCAATGATGAGGTTCTTTGTACCAATGTTGCGCATACGGCGGACAAGACCTGTAGTCTGTATTTTGAACATTTCTCGGCATTGTTTGTCCATAGGAACGTTGTTATCGAAATAAGGGCTCTTGGTGAATGATCTCTCAACCTTGAATTCAAGTACATTGTTTTCGCATAGTACTTCGTGTGGCTGAACCTTGATGTCGCCTACTGATGCACGGAAAGTGGTGTTCTTCATGCGCATCGCACGAATCTTGTCGATATTGACATCACCATAGATAATCTGAGGGTCATCCGAGAAACGTTTCGATTTGCTGACAATCTCGCCACATTCTGCAATACCTGCCTTGCCGCAGAATACCAGGTCGGTTGACGATTCTCCGTTTCCGGCAGAGCAATAGACGTAAGCGGAAAGAGAAGCGGTTGTCTGATGGCAAACCATCTGTATCAGGTAGTCATTCTTGTTGAGCAGTTCATCTGAGGCAGAGAGGTTTACTATGACTTCAGCACCGAGCAGTGCAAGTTCGGAACTTGGAGGAAGAGGAGCCCAGAGGTCTTCGCATATTTCAATACCGAACGAGAATTCCTTGGTCTTGATTACTATACCTTCACCGAAAGTGACGTTACGTCGGCCTGCCAGTTCGATTTCAGTCTTGCGTATCTCGCGTGAATTGGCAAACCAACGACGTTCGCCAAACTCTCCATAATTTGGAATGTAACGTTTAGGCACTACCGCCAGTATCTCGCCTTTGTGGATTGCCACACCACAGTTGAAAAGCATTCCCTGTGCTTCGACTGGCATACCAACGACCATTATGATATCAAGTGCCTTTGATTCTTTCAAGAGCCAATCCAAAGCATTGTAGGCTCCATCCAGCAACTCACGGTACTGCATGAAGTCTCCTATGGTGTAACCTGTGATGGACAGCTCTGGGAAAGAGATGAGCTGTGCGCATTTGGCCTCTGCTTCTTTAGCTTGTGCCAATATTTTCTTGGCATTCTCTGCAGGATTTCCCATCACTATGGATGGTACTCCTGCCGCTATTCTTGCAAAATTATAATTCATATCAACTTTATTATTGCATTGATGGCAGTCGCAATGGCTGCTATGATAAGTATGCCACCTGTAATATGATTGAGGATAATTATTCCTTTTTCCTTGAAATTCTTGCGGAACTTGCAGACGATGTACGTCAGTGTCATCCACCAGAGAAAAGCCCCGACAATTATGAAGAATATGCACGACATGTTGAGTGCTATACTCTCAGTGCCGAACATGTGAAACTGCGCAAAAAGACCGATGAAGAGAAAAATAATCAGAGGGTTGCTGAAACAGAGGCCAAAAGCGGAAATGTAATCATGGAAATAGTCGTTCTTCAGAATAGCCTCGTAGAGTGTAGGATTCTTTGCTATGCTTCCTTCTACACGGAGTTCTCCTTCCTGTTTGCGCTTGCGGATTATTTCCATTTCTTGCGGCTTAGTGCGGTAGATGTGAAGTCCGAAGAAGCCAATGACAATAGCACCGATAAGCTGTATCACATATTGGTGGGCAGAGATGAAATCAACAATTATGTTCATGCTGAATCCCACAAGGAATGCGTATATTATGTCGGAAGTAGTGGCACCAAGTCCTGTCACTACACCATGCCATTTGCCTTTGTTGATGGTGCGCTGGATGCAGAGAACACCCAGAGGTCCGACAGGTGCCGAGACACAGATGCCCACTATTATGGCTTTCAGAAATTCCTGTATAATGTCTATTGCTGTCATATATCAATCCATTCTATTTCGCCATCCCTATTGAACCATGTCATCTGTTTGCGGGCATAATGGCGTGTGTTGCGCTGTATCAGCCGTACAGCTTCCTTGATATCGTATTCTCCGTCGAAGTGGCCGAAGAGTTCTTTGTATCCTACAGTATTTAGGGCATTGAGATTTCTCATGGGATAAACGTCTCTTGCCTCCTTTTCCAGCCCCATGTCCATCATTTCCTCCACACGGAGGTCTATTCGTCTGTATAATTCTTCTCTTTGCCTCCTGACCCCAATCTTGCGAATATTGAATGTGCGTTTGTGGCAGTTGCCAGTTCTCAGTTCTGTGAAAGTTGCTCCTGTCTGTTCGCAGACCTCTATTGCATGGAGGATTCTCTTCCAGTTCATCAGGTCAACTTCGGCATAATACTGAGGATCCAGCAGTTTCAGACGTCTTCTCATTGCCTCTATCCCTTCCTGTTCGTACATTTTTCTCACCCTTGTCCTCACTTCATCCTCTATGTCAGGAATTGCGTCAATTCCTTTAGCTATAGCGTCAATGTACATCATGGAACCACCAGCCATCAAAGCCTCTCCATGACTGGCTATTTCCTGTTCTATGACAGGAACGGCATCTATCTCGAATTGTCCTGCACTATAGTGTTCTGTGACGCTTCTGGTTCCTACGAACCAATGGCGAACTTTTTGCTGCATTTCAGCAGTAGGTGCCGCCGTGCCTATAGGTATTTCTCTGTATATCTGGCGAGAGTCAGCACTTATTATTCCACATCCCTTCTCGACAGCCATCTTCATGGCTATGTCACTCTTTCCAACTCCTGTTGGTCCTAATATTATCGTCAGTAAACCCACTCCTTTAATTATCAGAGGTCTATCTCCGACATATCCACTTCAGAGAAGCCTTCCATGTCTAACTCATCGTCGTTGTATCCGTCTGAGCCATAGAAATCGTCATCGTCCATGATGTCGCCACCTCTGCCTTTCTTCTTGGAACTTTTTGGGTTGAGGAACTCCTCCATGTTAATCTGTTTAGGAGCCTTGCCTGTCAGTTTTGTGCAACGAGGTTCATCGCACTCTTCATATTTGACCTCACGGAGTGAAATGTAGAAACCACGGTCGTTCAAAGTGTCAAAAACGTAAAACATCTTGTCGCCTTCGTCCACCATGAACTCCTCAAGCCTCGTATTTTCCATCGTGTATGTATCTTCGTCGGAACTTGCATCCATCTCAATCAGGGTAATCTCCTGGTAACGTTCCCATTGATCGTCACACATGAAAAAAGAGGTCATTTCGTTTGGCGAATAACCCAATTTATTTATTATCAAATTATTAAGTTCAAGAAATGTGGCGTTGCTGGAGATTTCAATCTCCATCTTGAAGTTGTCAACTTCGCCCGATAATAATGCCAGTCTGTAAGTCATAACAAGTCATTTTAATAATCGGCAAAGATACGCTTTTTTTCCGATATGACAAAAAAATTGGGAGATTATTTTTGTGCATGTTTTTCAGTACAAGAACAACCTCCCGGAGAATGATATTTCTTAATGTTTTGATGCTTATTTTGCCAACTCTTCTTCTGTGTTTTCAAGCATTCGTTCGAATTTGTGAACCTTGTCGCAGAGGAGTGGATTTATGGTCATTTGGTTTAACACTTCGTTGCATGCATAGAGCACCGTAGTGTGGTCACGCTTGCCAATCTTGCGGCCAATATCGTTGAGAGACAGTTTTGTATGTGCCCTTGTAAGGTACATTGCAATCTGACGTGCTTCAGATACCGGGCGTTTACGGCAAGATGACTTCACATCGTCAACTTCCAGATCGTAGTGATTGCAGACCAGGTCAAGAATCTTGTCAACCATTTCATCGTCATCAACGGTGTCAATGTCATCATTGGTACCGATAATTTGTTTGGCCAGTTCAGTGGTGATTTCCTGACTCATGAATGTCGAGCGGGCAAGAAGCGACATCAGAGTGCCTTCAAGGTCACGGACATTCTTAGTTACGTGACTTGCTACGTATTCAACGACGTCGTCTGGCACACGTAGGTCGTCTTGGTAAATCTTGTATTTCAAGATGTCGCGGCGTAATTCATAGTTTGGTCGTTCTATTTCGACTTGCAATCCCATCTTGAACCTTGAAATCAGTCTCTCTTCCATTCCTTCCAGTTCACCAGGGCAGCGGTCGCTGCATATCACTATCTGCTTACCAATCATCAGCAGGTGGTTGAAGATATGGAAAAAAGTGTTCTGTGTTGACTTGGCGCGTATGAGTTCCTGTATGTCGTCAATAATGAGAACGTCAATGCTCTGGTAGAAATTGATGAAGTCGTTGGTTTTGCTGTTGTTGACAGCGTCAATGAACTGCATCAGGAACAGGTGTGCCGAAATGTAGATGATCTTCTTTTTGGGGAATTGCTGTTTGACGGCTATTCCTATGGCGTTTGCGAGGTGAGTCTTGCCGACAGCAGGTGCTCCGAAGATGAACATAGGGTTGAACATTGACTTGCCTGGGTTTGCGGCAATGTTCTGTCCTGCACAGCGTGCAAGCTTGTTGCTTGCACCTTCGATGTAGCTCTCGAAGGTGTATCTTGGGTTCAGATGGCAGTCAAAGTCACTGAGGTCGTCGCTTACAAACTGGTTTGGCTGTTCCAGTTTTCTGCTTTTGTCGATAAGTTTGTCAGAGTCCTTGCCTAAATTTGTCGGAAGATCAATAGTCGTTTTTGGATTTTTGTGGTCTATCTGCACCTTGTAAAGCAATTTGACATTTCTTCCTATCACTTTTTCGATTGAGAGTCGGATGATGTCGGCGAAATGTTCCTCAAGGTAATCAAAGTAAAACTGCGAAGGTATCTCCAAAATCAACTTGCCGTCGTCGTAACTCACGGGTACAATCTTCTTGAACCAGGCTTCGTATTGCTCCTTGGTAATATTGTCTTGAATTATCTTCAGACAATCGTTCCACATTTGTTCGTGTCGTGTCACTGTGATTTTTTTATTTTTTCCGACTGCAAAGGTACAAATAAAAATTCGCCCCCAAAAATCATGATTTTTAGTTGCGAATTTCCATTATTGCGTAAGTGCCTAATTTTCAAATTAACATTCTATTGTAAATATCTGATATTCAGTGTGAATGTTGTAAATAGCACATTTTCAAAACCTTTCATTTTCACCTTGTTTCACACCCTATTCGCAACTTTGCGAAAGGGGCTGAAATAAAGCCGAATTGATTTTTTTTCGGTCTTGAAAAAATTGAAAATGACTCTCATTAAGGTTATTTTTCTTTTTTCTTTTTCTCCTTTCCTCCAAACAGCGAGAAATGCACGTATCTCTTGGGATTTGCCTTCAAGTCCACCACAAGTGCATTGGCACTCTCGACAGTCTGGTCAATGCGGTCGTAAAGGCTCCGATTCGTCAGTAATTGACCGATTGTCCCCTCAGGAGAGTTGATTTTTTCTGTCAGACCTTGCAAATTCCGCATCGTTGTGTCGAGTCCCAACATGATATTTTTGTAGTCTGCCTCCTTCAGCTGAGAGGTGACAGAATGCATGTCGCTGACCACAGAATCGACGTTGTTAAGGATAGGAGGGAACTTCACCTTTATCATGTAATCAAGGTGTGTTGACATGCCTTTGATGTCTTTCATTGTGCCGTCAATGTTTGCCAAGGTGTTCCTTATCTCATCCGAGTTCAGCAGATTGTTGACTGAGACAATGGCTAAATCAGCATCTGCAACAGTCTTGCGGAGGTCTGGCACAACTTCTGCCAGCTGACCGAACAGACCGACCTCGACATCTGTCGTCAGATTGTCCTTATCCTTGTGATATCTCTCGGAATCGCTGAACACCAAGTTGATGCCTTTTCCGCCAAGCATACTTGCGTCATAAAGGTAAGCGACACTGCCTTCAGGTATGTCAATGTCATTATTTACGATAATCTCCACTGTGAATGGATGCTCCTTCTTGAAATCATATTGTATGTCCTTTACTTGTCCAACCTTGTAGCCTTTGATATAGACACCATTGGATACAACCAACCCGTCAAGGTTGTCGAAAGTGAGGTGATATGTTCTGGTAGGGGAGAAGAGGTCTATTCCTTTCAGAAAATTGGCACCATATATGAACAATGCCATTGCTACAACGAATGCCAAGCCAATCCTGACCTCTTTTGTGAAGAATTTCTTTCCCATATATTTGTCTTATTTTTTATCTGTCACTATGAAAGCGTCCTTGAATACAGCCCTGACTTTTTTCAGCAATTCCGCAGCGTCTTCTTTTGAGGCCTCTTCACCGCACATGTATTTGTAAAGTTTTCCACATTTTTCCACCTTCACTTTGCCGAACTTGCTTGCTTTTTTATACTCAGGATGCTCGTTTCCAACTTTTTGTGTTGCTGAGAAACATTGTATTCTGTAAACAGTGCCAGTATTGGCAACTGTTTTCCCCTTTTCGTCATTGGTGTTGGTTTCGCTTGTTTTAGGCTCCTCTTCTTTCTTCGTCTCGTTATTACGCTTTTCCTGAGTTACGGTCTTTTTGTCGTATTCATGCTTGTATTTGCCGAATGCTGTTACAATGCAGTTGGCCAGTTTTTTCTGCCCGGCATCGCTTCCAAGGAAAGTTTCCTCGTTAGAGTTCGAAATGAAGCCGAGTTCCACAAGCACACTTGGCATCTTGACCTGATGCAGAACCCAGAAACCTGCCTGGCGGACGCCTCTGTCTGAACGGCCGGCATGAGTGAATTCGGTCTGTACAAAATCAGCAAGTTGTATTGAAAGGTCGATGTAGGTACTTTGCATGAGTTCAAACATTATGTAGGAGTCTGGGGAATTGGGGTCAAAACCCTGATATACCTCCTTGTCGTCTTCCAGCAGCATTACGGAGTTCTCTCTCTTGGCAACCTCAAAGTTCTGGTTGGTCTTGGCAAGACCGAGCATGAATGTTTCTGTCCCGCATGAGCTTTTCGATTCTGAGGCGTTTGTGTGTATCGAGATGAACAGGTCGCCGTTCGCCTTGTTTGCAATTTGCGCACGGCCTGGCAGAGTGACATACACATCCGTCGAACGAGTATATACAACCTTCACGTCTGGGTACTCTTTCTTGATGGTATTTCCCACTAACATGGCTACGCTCAAGTTGATGTCCTTTTCTTGAATGTGTCGTCCGACGGCACCTGGATCCTTGCCTCCATGTCCTGCATCAATGACAACTGTGAAATCTTTTCCCCACGAGCTGGCTGCAATGATTGCCGCCAATATTGTTACTGCTAATTTACGCATAATGATACATACTTTACAACCTGCAAAATTACAAACTTTTTGTCATTCAAATATAAAAACTGCAAAATATTTTTCCACAAAATCTATTTGTTAAAATGTTTGGTGGAATCAACAAAAAGATGTAAATTTGTGAGATTTTTGATGTGCTGTCCCTGTGGATGGTATTAAGAGATTAATATTTTGAGAATCAGTAATTTAAAATCGTTGATTGCTATATTGACGGTCTGTTTTGGTTATGCTTTACAGTATGCAGCTGCCCAAAACGGAGTGCCGGTGGCTGTTGCCGCTACTGATTCTGTCCCTGATTTGCCCGTCTTTGCTGTTTCTGATGCAGATACTTTAACTAAATCGCAGAATGCCGATTCGCTGAAGAACGACTCTGTACAGCAGGTCAGCGTTCCGAAAAGGAGCACGGCAATTGATGCCGAAGTGCAGTATTCTGCCGTCGACTCTATCGTCTTTTATTCCGACGGCACTGGCTACCTTTATAACCAATCGAAGGTGAAATATCTTCAGCCTCGTCCGATAGAACTCGAAGCCAAGTATATCCGGTTCAATATGGACAGTTCAACTGTCTATGCTGTCGGAGGTGTCGATTCGCTGGGTAATCCAGACGGCGAACCTCTCTTCAAGGAGGGTGACGACCAGTATGCCTCAAAATACATGTCATATAATTTCAAGTCTAAGCGAGGTTATGTGCGGGGCATTGTCACTCAGCAGGATGAAAGTTACATTGTTTCGGATGAGACCAAGATGTTCGAGGATCAGAGTGTCTATATGAAAGGTGGACGTCTTACCACATGCGACCATCATGACCATCCTCACTATTACATGCAACTCACAAAGGCAAAGATGGAACCAGGTTCGTATCTTGCTGCCGGACCTGCATATTTTGTGATAGGTGATGTGCCTTTGCCTATTGCTATTCCTTTTGGCTTTTTCCCTTTCACTTCAAAATACAATTCCGGCATCATTATGCCTTCGTTTGGCGAGGAATTGGATCGTGGACTTTTCCTGAAGGGTGGCGGATATTATTGGGCAATCAATGATTACGTTGATTTGGAAATACTTGGCGATATTTATACCAAGGGAACGTGGGCAGTATCGTTGAACAGTAAATATGCCTGGAGATACCATTTCAATGGTAATGTCTCTATCTCGTACCGCGAAGATGTACGAGGAGAAAAAAACATGCCTGATTATTCCAAGCAGAAGAATTTCAGAATGTCATGGCGTCATCAGCAGGACCCTAAGTTCTCGCAGTACAGCACCTTCTCGTCCAGTGTCGATTTCTCGACCTCTGGCTATAACACCGCCAACATCAACAATTACTACGACCCTGTGGAGCAGTCCAAGAACATCACTTCATCTTCAGTCAACTATACCCAGCGTTTCCCTGAATCAAAATGGAGCATCTCTGTCAACGCATCGCTGACACAGCGTACTCAGGACTCTACGATTTCTCTCAGTCTGCCTTCGCTGACAGTGAATCTCGGACAGACTTATCCGTTCAAACGCAGGAACCCTGTCGGCAAAGAGCGTTGGTATGAGAAGATTTATCTCTCCTATTCCATGGAGTTTAACAATAAGGTGGATTGCAAGGAGTCAGAATTTCTCCATACCAATTTCTTGAAAGACTGGAAAAACGGTGTGAAGCACAGGTTCAATGTCGGTGCTGCCTATACTTTCTTCAAATATCTCAATTTCAACGTCAGTGCTGGCGGAAACTGGACATGGTATTTCTCTCGTGTTGATCGCGACTGGGATACTTCAGCACAGAAGGAAGTCATGGATACGACTTTCGGTTTCTATAATGTCTATAGTGTCAATGCCAGTGCATCTCTCTCCACGAAATTATATGGCTTCTATACCCCTATACGTAAACTCTTTGGTGACAAGGTTGACCGTTTTCGCCACATGTTTACCCCATCTGTCAGTTTCTCGTACAGTCCTGATTTCTCAGACGAGAAATATGGCATGTATTCAAGTTACGAAAAACTTGTGCTGAGTCAGAATTCCCGTAATCCGATTTCTTCTGAGAGAGTTACATATTCACCATTCTCGCATGGCATTTACGGAGTTACTGGCCGCGGAACAACTGCGGCTGTCTCTTTCTCGCTCGACAACAATGTGGAAATGAAGATTAAGGACAAGAAAGATACGACGGGAATGACATACAAGAAGGTGTCAGTGATCGACCTCTTCTCGCTTGGATGGGGTTATAACTTCGCGGCGGATTCACTTCGGTGGAACAATCTCACTGCCAGGATTCGTCTGAAACTCACAAAGAGCCTCACTCTCAACCTCAGCACGGCTTTCGACCCTTACCAATGGGTATATAACGAAAAAGGGGCTATTGTCCATTCCAACCGTCTGCACTGGGATCATCATGAGCCTATGCATTTCACCGGTTTTGGTACCACTTTCTCTTACACGCTGGACAACAACACCTTCAAGAAGAAGGATGGCAATGACAAATCGTCCGATGCAGAACAATCGCAAGATGTCGAGATTGACCCTGCAACTGGCCTGCCGGTTGACCCAAACATAGAGATTGACCCTGCAACAGGAAAGCCTAAGCATCAGTTCAATCACGACGACGAAGCCAAAGCCAAGATGGATGCTGACGGCGACGGTTACGCAAAGATTGATATACCGTGGTCACTTTCAATCTCATATACCTTCAACTATAAGGAGAATCGTACCAAGGAATATTACAACGAGAAAAGGCATGTCTATGGTTTGCATTACACGCATTCCCTGTCGTTGAATGCTTCTATCCAGCCTACGCCGAAATGGCATGTCAGTGCCAGCGCATATTTTGATATCACTGCCCGCAAGATAACGTCTCTCACCATGTCTGTTGACCGCGACCTGCACTGCTGGCGTATGTCGGCTTCTATCTCGCCTGTGGGCTTGTATAAGTCTTTCCTTGTCACTATTGGAATATCAGCCAATATCCTCAAGGATGTCAAGTACGACAAACGTTCCGACAATTCCACAAGTGTCAATTGGATTGATACAAGAAGATGATAATAAATAATTTAAATTGAATAGATGAAAATTTCTGAAAAAAAACTTGTCATTCTGCAATACCAGTTGCGGACAAAAAATGAAAAAGGTGAACTCGAACTTTGGGAAGAAACTACTCAGGAAGAGCCACTGCAGTACATTCATGGCCTTGGTATGATGATTCCCGCCTTCGAAAAGAACCTTGAGGGGCTTGGCATTGGCGACCATTTCGAGTTCATGATTCCTTCCGCTGAAGCGTATGGTGAATATAGCGACGATGATGTCATAAATCTCCCAAAGAATATCTTTTTCATTGACGGTAAGTTTGATGACGAGGCTGTTAAGGCTGGCGAGATAGTTCCTTTGGTCGATGCCGAAGGAAACCGTATCAACGCTGAGGTTGTCGAGGTCATGGAAAACGAGGTACGTGTTGACCTCAATCATCCGCTTGCTGGCGAAGACCTCTATTTCAAAGGACATATTGTGTCTGTAACTCAGCCTACAGACGAAGAGATACAGGAGATGCTTAATCCTCATCATGGCTGTGGCGGATGCCATGGCAATTGCTCTGACGATTGCTGCTCAGGCTGCAACGGATGTCATTGATAATTGTTAATTGTTAATTGACAATTGAATACATTCGGAACAAACATAAGACTTACCACATTTGGCGAGTCTCACGGCCCTGCAATGGGAGGAGTGATAGATGGCTTCCCTTCTGGTTTCAGGATAGACCTTGATGCGTTGAAACAGGTCCTGGCTGAGCGTCGTCCTGGTCATCGTGCTGAACCGGACAATGTGGAATTTCTCTCTGGAATTCTTGACGGAGTTACGTTGGGAACGCCTATAGCCTTTATTGTGCGAAATGTGGATGCCCGTCCTGAAGATTATGACAATCTGCGTCATACCTACCGTCCGTCACATGCCGACATCACTTACGATATGCGGTATGGCATACGTGACCATAGGGGCGGTGGTCGTGCGTCAGGTCGCGAGACTGTCTCGCGTGTGGTTGCAGGAGCTCTGGCCATGCAGTGGCTTGCACAATACAATAATGTGTCAATAGAAACATCAGTCATTGTCCCAGTCAAGGATATACCGGAAGGAGATTCTGTTGGTGGGGTAGTGCATTGCTCAGTCAAAGGAATGCCTGCTGGCAAGGGCGAGCCTGTTTTCGGAAAGATTCAGGCATCATTGGCCGCGGCTATGCTCTCGATACCGGCATGTAAGGGCTTCCAGTATGGGGCAGGTTTTTCTGCAGCCTCAATGTTTGGCTCGCAACATAATGACCCTATGCATTATGCGTCGGATGGCACCCTTGTATTCGAAAAAAATGATGCGGGAGGACTTCTTGGTGGAATATCCACTGGCCAGGAAATCTATTTCAACGTTGTCTTCAAACCAACACCTTCAATCTCGATACCACAGACGACCGTCACAGACAACGGTCAAAACACATTACTGACGGTCAGTGGCCGACACGACCGCTGCATTGCCCATCGTGCAGCAGCGGTGGTCAGAGCCATGACGGCCTTGGTATTAATGGATTATTGCTTATGATTGAACAATATAACACACCACGCGCAGAACGTTGGGCTATGATAATTAACCCTACTGCCGGCAAACTGCGTAATCACAAAAAATGGAACGAGATTTTTCGCAAACTATCGCTTGCCGAGATTTCCTATTCCAGATATTATACAGACTACGAGGGACATGCCATTGTCCTTGCTCGCCATCTTGTCGAAAACAGGGGCTTTCGTCATATTCTCGTCGCAGGTGGTGACGGCACCTTACATGAGGTTGTCAATGGTATAATGACTTCCAATATACCCGATAAACGCGACGTGACATTAGCCCTCATGCCATACGGCACAGGCAACGACTGGGGACGCTATTGGGGCATATACCGTGGCAAGACTGACATTGTGAAGATACTTTACAACCGCAAGACTGTCCGTTTTGATGTCGGTGCATTCTCTTACATCAAATCCAATGGTGAGAAAGTCATTGAATATTTCACGAACAGCATAGGCATGGGTGTCGATGCGTGGGTTGTATATTACACCAATATCCTCAAGAAACGTTTTGGCGGTCATTCATGGCTCTACTCGTTTTCTCTGCTTGCCTCTGTCTTTTTCCATAAGATGGAAAATGTAGAACTCATACCTGAAGATGCCTCCCAGCACTACAAGGGACCGCTTTTCACTGCCAACATCGGCAACAGCTGCTATTCAGGCGGAGGACTCAAACAGACCGATGGAGATCCGACTGACGGCTTGATGTTTGGCACATTCATCACTTCATCCAATATCTTGAAAATCTTCAAAGGTCTCAAGGCTCTCTTTGCCAAACGTATGTGGGATTTGCCAATTGCACATGTGATTAAGGATAAACATCTGCATATTCATACGGAGCACCCGCAACTCTTCGAGGCTAATGGTGTACTTATCGACTTGCGAAAAGAACTTGATATTCTTGATTTCGATATAGACATACATCATCATGCTCTGAATATGCTTGTGCCATGAGAAGATATTTCTTGATATTGGTGTTTTTCGCTGCATTGCCTATTTGTGCTGCCGAAACAAAACCTGCGGTCAATAGCTGGTCTGTGTCAGCAGGCGAGACGCGTCTCTACGAACCGACACTGTCGTCTCAGCAATACAAAGGCTGGTCGCTCGGTTTCCGTGGTGAGCACTGCAACCTTTACCGCAACGCAACGTCTGTCGAGTGGCTTTTCCGCGACAAATTCCGCTATGGCAATCTCCTTAACGCCTCTTCTTCTGCAAGGATGGACTATGTTTCTGCTGATCTGACATTTGGCACACACTATGTATTCCGTCCAATCAGTAATTTCAATGTGCGTCTTGGAGGAGCCGTACAACTATTCGGCGACATCAAGAGCCAGTCGCGCAATGTCAACAACGTAGCTTCGGGCAATGTCTCGTTGAATCTGCTTGCCACGCTGTCGTTGTCCTACGATGTGCCTCTTACTCCCAATTTCCGTCTTGGTGCATCCTATAGTCTTGAAACACCGTTTATAGGTTGCCGTTTTGCTCCTCGTTATGGGGAGTCGTATTACGAAATATATCTCCGCCTTCCAGATTTGTCGCATAATGTGGCGTTTACGTCATTTCATAACCATCAGGCACTTGCCGGGAACCTGCGCATCAACTTAACCTTCCGCGACAAAGGAGTGCTCTTCCTTGCCTTCAGCCACGACCACGACTACTTCCGCTATTCCAATTCCCTCTTCTATGTCAACAACCTCGCCGGCTCTGTTGGCTTCTCCCTCAGATTATCACCGGTTGCTTTATAGTCAAAGGTCAAAAGTCTAAAGTTTATGTCTAAAGTCAAAAACCTGCTAAGCCAACGGCATAATTGTCAATTATCAATTGTCAATTATCAATTAAGAAGAGTCCTTCTTCTCTTTGTCGTTACCACCTGCCTGTTCGGTTGCAAGACTCCTGCCGTCACCGAGCGCGACACCAACCCGTCAACCAACCTCAGGACCTTATGGCAGATACTCGACGAACGGTACTGTTTCTTCGTTGAGCGTGGCATCGACTGGAATGGCGTGCTTGCCGAATACGCGCCGCGTGCAGCCAAGGCAAGGACGGTCTATCAGCTCTACGACATCATGGCCGATATGCTCGATACACTCAACGATGGTCATGTCAATCTTTATACCTCATTTGCCGTATCTTCCTGCAGTGGGTGGTACGACGCATATCCGACAGACTTCTATTCCGATATGATCTTCTCGGAACGTTACCTGAATGAGTATTATCACATAAACAATTTGTATTACGGCATTATAGACAGTGTCGGTTACGTCTATCTCTCCAGTTTCAGCACCGCCATCTCCCGAACGACGATGCGATATATCGACAATTATTTCAGAGGCTGCAAAGGGGTGATAGTCGATGTCCGCAGCAATGGGGGAGGCTCACTGGATGTCTCGTCGGCGCTGGCAGCCTGTTTTTTCCCGGAACGCACTCAGGTTGGCTATATGCGTCATAAGGAGGGTCCATCGCACGATGATTTCTCAGAACCAGAGCCGATGTATGTCGATCCGGCCGACAGCCTTGTCAACTGGACAGGCAAGAGGGTAGCGGTGCTCTGTAACCGCCGTTCCTATTCAGCCACCAACACTTTCGTAAATGCAGTGCGCCATGCTCCTGATGTCACAATCATAGGCGGTATCACAGGCGGTGGTGGCGGTATGCCTCTCTCTCAGGAACTTCCTATTGGCTGGATGATACGTTTCTCAGCCATCCCTATGTACGATACCTCAATGAAAACAATAGAGTTCGGCATCGAACCCGACATCGAACTCCATATAACTCCCGAAGACCGTTCAGCGGGCATCGACCCAATACTTGATGCCGCTTTGGCATTGTTGACGAAATAGTCGTTTTACAATTGCTTGAATCAATGGGCAGAGTGTATAGCATGTCGCCCTGGAAATGCAGACAACACTAATTTGATTTTATATGAAGAAAACATTGTTTGTTATCCTGTCGATGCTGGCTTTGATAGCCTGCAACAAAAACAACGAGCCCCAGCAGCCTGGGCAACCATCTGAGGATGATCCTGCGATTTTCACCATCACACTGTCGTATGACTCCGTTGCAAATACGGTGACGGCTCTTCCTTCGGACACTGCTGTAGAATACCTGTTCCTGATATGGATGACGCAGGATTTCATCCTTGATTATGGCAACGACTTCTCCGACAAGCATATTGCCGAGAGCCTGCAGGATTACATAGATATGTGCATAGCGTGGGAGATGTCTTTCCCTACCTTTGTTGGCAAAACGACGATGGATGTGTATGAGTTTTTCGACCAGCCTTACCCTGGCGAGGAGTTCCTTGCAATGGCTGCCCGTTTCAACCTGCAGACACGCAAAATCGACGGAAAGGTGGAGCATATATTCTTCACTACGCCTAAGTGACGGCAATTTAACCATACGTTCGACTGACTTTATTTCAATAAACATGACATACATGGTGTTAATGTGATTATTCCGAATCGCAAACGTTTAAGTTTTAGTGTTCTACGATTCGCATCAGGAATTTTTCCTGATGCTGCAAAATTAGCACCTTTCCCCAACGTGACCAAGGGTTGTCCTGTCTTGCCATGGCTGTTTGCCCGGAAACGCCTGCTTCACGGGTTCGCGTTCACTGCTCGGAAGTTATGTTTTTTTTCCTAGTAGTCTGTAAAGTCTAAAATGTCGGACTAATAGACATTTTTGGTGATAAAATCACATCTAAATATTAGTAATAGACATTTGTGGTGATGAGTCTTCCTCCTGAATCGGAAGGCTAGCCTTCCGATTCAGGAGGAAGACTCATTTTAAGGAAAGACTTTATCAAGGTTTTCTTGTGCTCTATGTTCATCCCATTGTGAAGTCTCAGATGTGTTTTCATGGAAGTGAAAACAGACTCGATTCCGTTATTCGTATTTGGTATTCCCAACTCCTTGTTATCGTACCAAACCCAGAGATAAGGCATATTCCTTTTAAGACTTAACCAAGCACTTCGTAACCGTTTGTGCACATAATGTGTCTTGCCATTTTTATCAGGTTCACTCCTCTCGTTGATAAATGGCTTATGCCTATCATACCAGCTGTTAAAGTCTGAAATAAAACATCCTTATCTTAATCGGTCAGTGTATAAGCCAATTGTAACAGTTCTTTACCTGCATCGCTTTCCAGTTTCTGAGTTAGATATGTTCGTATGGTTTTTACCTGGTGAAACTGGCAATATTGTATCGGATATTGTGGAAGTGACTGTATCAATCCACGAAGACCATCGCAAACTCCTCCGATTCTATTGCAATGCTGTCTTATGTATTCTATGCCTTCCATATAAGGCGTATAGGTCAAATTGCAGGCTGCAACATGCTTCAATCCCCGATAAATACATGCTTTGCAGACGATTCAAAATTTTGAAAACAAAAATTGACGAAAAAAATCGTCTATAGGTCATTTTGCAGGCTGAGACATGTCTCAGTCCCGCATGATTGCTAACTTTGCAAGCAATTCAAAACATCAAAAAGCAAGGTTGGCAAGAACAAAAGCAAATGTCCAAAATGTGGGTCGGCACATACAAAAAGGAATGGGAAACGCAATGGCACGCAAACGTACAAGTGCTGTGAATGTGGATGTCAGTTTCGTAGAGAGCGATTGCCTTCAGATGAAGAACTCTGGCAAATTTATCAATCAGGCAAGCAGACCATTTCAGAACTTTCGGAACTCTATGGCGTCAGCCAGACAGGACGTGTCCTCTACATGGCTTTCATACAGAGCGAGAAGACATCGGATTATCAAGATGCAGTCAAAAACATAGAGGACAGGGGATACTCTATAAGAGGCATAATATTGGATGGAAAACAGAATGTGTTCAAGGCATTATCTTCCTATAAACTGCAGATGTGCCATTTCCACATGCAGGAAATAACAAAACGCTATCTAACTAAGAATCCGCATCTTAAAGCTGCACGAGCACTAAAGGAACTGATGAGAAAACTCAACTCTTCATCTTGCGAAGACTTTGAATCAGAATACGGCAAATGGAAGGATACTTGGAAAGAGACATTGAACAAGCGCTCAACGCTAAAGAACGGGAGAACGCAATTCAGGCATAAACGGCTACGATCAGCCATGCATAGCCTTGATTGGTACATGCCGTACCTTTTCACTTTCCAGAGACCCGATTGTGTCGGGATGCCAAACACCAACAACAAAATAGAAGGCACTTTTTCGGATTTGAAAAAGAACATGAACAATCATAGTGGCATGTCGAAGGAGAACCGAAAAAGATTCATTTGTTTGTATTTTTCATCAAAAAAACAACCCGTTCTCATGAATAACATCATTCCTGATGCCGTTGGCTTTATAGATGCTCCTCAATTCCTTTTCTTCCGGAATGGGGAGGCGCGCCTCCCCATTCCGGAAGAAAAGGAATTAGAAAAAAGCCCATGAGATGATATGGAAAAAGATTGAATAAAGGGTTTATGCGATTCCTTTATGATTGTTGTATTGTTATGCGAAAAACAGCCTGCAATTTGACCTATTGAAGCAAAGTTGAAAATTTAGCCTGCAATTTGACCTATAGACCTACATTTTAATCTCTGATGACCTCTAATAAAGCCATCTTTAACCAGGTCTTTTGACCCGCAAAAAATGCATTTCTTATGCATCCTTCATTTTTTTTTGGGGGAGGCTGTCCGAAAAGTCGGTAATGGATTTAAATTAGTGACGTTATAGTACTTTTGCCCCTTGCAGGGCGTATTCGCCTATCCATTGATACCCAAGGCGTTGCCTTGGGCTATGTACTGGCTGCCCCTTCGGGGCGCATGGTAGATTGTAGAGTTTTCGGACAGTCTGGGGGGATGCAAAGATAATAAATTCAATCAGTTATAAATACTTTTATCACCACAAATGTCTATTACGCCAAAATTACAGTTTTATTAGCATAATACCCTTCTACAAATCCAGCCATTCATCAGCATTTTCATGTAATACAGCAAGGCTGTCGTAGGTTCGGTGTAGGTTCGCTATGCCTTCGCTATGAACTCGATTCTCGTCCGTTTCAGAACGGAGAAGAATCGAGTTCGATTCGAGTTCACACTGGAATATCGGCAATGTCACTCTAAAAACGCACCACTATCCTCTTTAGAAACCTCATTCATCAAATTCTAATGACCGATTTGGATTTATAATCAATATTTCCGTTTTGGATTTCTGGGGAACCATCCTTTGCGTACCCTTTCGCGCTGCTCAAATATTTCCAGTATAGACCAGAAACATGTGAAACCGAGTACTCCCAAAAAAACGGAGATATATGTGTTTCCGGTCAGTAACGAACCTGCGCAACTGCCAATGCCAGCTATCAGGAATGCTGGCCAGCATTTTACGCCAAAGTAATACTCGCTCTTTATCACGATAGGATGAAAAATGCCTATCGTGATGAAAGAAGCCAATCCAAGAATTATTCCATCGTAGTTCATGAGGTAATGTATATAAAAAAAGAAGAAGTCCCGTCAACGAAACTTCCTTTTGTGGGCGTTGACGGATTCGAACCGCCGACCCTCTGCTTGTAAGGCAGATGCTCTGAACCAGCTGAGCTAAACGCCCTTGTTTGCGAGAAAGATGGACATTATGAAAAAATTTTTATCTCTGTGGGCGTTGACGGATTCGAACCGCCGACCCTCTGCTTGTAAGGCAGATGCTCTGAACCAGCTGAGCTAAACGCCCTCACACCATCTCTCTCGTTTGCGGGTGCAAAGGTACGACTTTTCCCGCACGTGGCCAAATGTTTTGGTAATTATTTTTCAAAAAAAATAATCTGTTGATAATAAAAGAAATGGCTACCTAAAATAGGTAGCCATTTGCTATTTTACTTCTTGCTGCAGCAACATTTTTCGTCAACAGGCTTTGGTCCGTAGTTGTTTTCTTCTTCGCTACCGCGTAAAAGTGAATAGATGAAGAACCATCCCCAACCGATAAGCGGAAT
Source organism: Candidatus Aphodosoma sp. (assembly GCA_045600865.1). Lineage (GTDB taxonomy): Bacteria > Bacteroidota > Bacteroidia > Bacteroidales > Paludibacteraceae > Aphodosoma. The sequence continues at coordinate 18,681 of JAZRYS010000016.1, read as the reverse complement.
ATATGCTATAATTACGAACCAACCGCTCATGTTGATGTCGTGCATACGACGGACGCTCAATGCAATGCATGGAAGCATTATTATTATCGTCCAGATTGATGTTATGATGCCAAATCCTTCCGGAATATCTGGATGCTGTTCATACCAATGAAGAAGGTATGGAATTGAGTATCCTGAAGAGAATGACTCAAGGATCAATCCAATGAAGCCATGATGCCAACTTTCCGGACATACATGGTTATCCATGAAAATCAGAAGTGATGTGATGATTTCGCAGAATATAAGAAATGACCAAAATTCACATCTGTTGGCACGTCCTTTGAAATCTGCATAATGCTTGAAGCACTTGCATACATAATTAATGCAATTCATATCTTTCAAATTTAATTGTTTCTATTTTACAATACTGTTGGCAACCAGATGAACAACACCTGCACGAGGATGTAGATTGGCAGCAGCACTATGAGTGAGAACTTGTACATATATGCGAAGAATGAAGGCATCTTGATGCCGCTCTCCTCTGCGATGGACTTAACCATGAAATTAGGACCGTTGCCAATATATGTCATAGCTCCGAAGAATACTGCACCGATTGATATTGCCTGGAGCAGAATCTGTGGGAAGTCGCCATTGACCATCTTTAACTGTATAGGGTCCATTGACGTGAGCATCTCTGGCGAGAGACCTGAGCCAACCTCATAGAATGCAACGGCTGTCGGTGTGTTGTCGAGGAACGAACTGAGAGCACCAGTCACATAATAGAACTGTGATGGGGTGGTGAGGCCGAGCTCAGGGGCATGTCCCTTGAGGAATATAAGTGCAGGAGTCATTGTCGCGAAGATACCAAGGAAGAGGTATGCAACCTCGACGATAGGTGCCCACGAGAATTTGTTGGCTGTATAGCGTATCTCCTTGTTGGTTGTCACGAGCGAAAGTGCTGTGATGATGAGGAGCACTATCTCACGCATGAATGGGAAGTAGATGCCTTCGAGTGCCTTGTTGTCTTGATAGAGGAATGCAACTGACAATACGATGCAGATGAGCCATACGAAGTTGTGGTTGCCATGGAGTTTGATAGGCGTAATCTCGGCAGCATCACGAGCCAATGCTTCGGCATCTTCTTTCTTGTACATTATAGTATCAACAATGTAATAGATGAGGAGAAGAATTGCACCTGTGAAGAGCCACTGTGCCCACATGCCCATGAACCATGTGAAGGATACTCCGCGAAGGAAGAGCATGAACAACGGAGGGTCTCCGAGTGGTGTCATCAGTCCACCGCAGTTTGCCACCAACGCAATGAAAAACAATACCGTGTGCAATTTGTGTTTGCGTTGCTGGTTTGTCTCGAGGACAGGACGGATGAGCAGCATGGCCGCACCTGTAGTTCCCATCAGAGAGGCGAGTATGAAACCTATACCAAGGAACAGCGTGTTGATGCCTGGCTTTGCCTGGATATCACCGCTGAGGTTGATGCCGCCAGTGACGACGAAGAGCGAGAGCAGCAGGATGATGAACGGCAGGTAGTCGAAAACCATCTGGTGCTCTATGGCATGTGCTCCCTCATGACCTCCGGCAACAATCATATAGATTGCAACAGGAATGCCAAGAATCAGGGACACAATGAGTTTGTTGAGATTCTTTTCCCACCATTCGCCAACAACGAGCGGTGCTACTGCAATCATCAACAACATCACGATGAATGGCAACATTGTCCACCATTCAACCATAAATGCGTCTAAAATCATAATTTATAATGTATTAATTATTAATCAAGTTTAAGTACGGCAAGGAAGGCTTTCTGCGGCACCTCGACATTGCCTATCTGTTTCATGCGCTTTTTGCCTCGTTTCTGCTTCTCGAGCAGCTTGCGTTTACGGCTGACGTCACCTCCGTAGCATTTTGCCGTCACATCTTTGCGAACCTGCTTGACAGTCTCTCGTGCAATGATTTTTGCCCCGATTGCTGCCTGTATGGCTATGTCAAACTGCTGGCGCGGAATGAGTTCTGACAGCTTTTCGCACATGCGGCGACCCAAAGCGTAAGCATTGTCGAAGTGGATGAGCGACGACAGTGCGTCGACCCCTTCGCCGTTGAGCAGGATGTCTAGTTTGACAAGCTTTGAAGGCCTGTAGCCGTTTGTATGGTAATCGAATGAGGCGTAGCCTTTCGAGATGCTTTTCAGTTTGTCGTAGAAGTCGAAGACTATCTCGCCAAGAGGCATGTCGAAGAGCAGTTCCATGCGGTTGCCTGATACATATTCCTGTTTCACGAGTTCGCCACGCTTGTCGAGGCAGAGGGTCATGATTGGCCCTATGTATGCTGCTTGCGTTATTATAGATGCCCTGATGTAAGGCTCCTCGATGTGTTCGATGTCGCTTATGTCAGGCAGTCCGGATGGGTTGTGCACCTCAAGTTCGTCACCTTTGGTGGTGAAAACCTTGTATGAGACGTTAGGCACTGTCGTTATGACGTTCATATCGAACTCACGGTCCAGTCGCTCCTGCACAATCTCCATGTGCAGCATACCCAAGAAACCGCAGCGAAAACCAAACCCGAGGGCTGCGGACGACTCTGGTTCGAATGTGAGCGAGGCATCATTGAGCTGTAATTTCTCGAGTGACGTGCGAAGATTTTCAAAATCTTCTGTCTCAATGGGATATACTCCTGCAAAGACCATAGGCTTGACCTCTTCGAAACCTTCTATTGCCTTGTCGCAAGGCCGTGCCACATGGGTGATTGTATCACCGACTTTCACCTCGCGGGAGGTCTTTATGCCTGAAATTATATAGCCGACGTTGCCGGCTGAGAGTTCATTCTGCGGCAGCATGTCGAGTTTCAGCACGCCTATTTCGTTTGCCTCATACTCTTTTCCTGTGTTGACAAACTTTACAAGGTCGCCAGTTTTGATGCGACCATTTACAATCTTGAAGTATGCTATGATGCCGCGGAAAGAGTTGAACACAGAGTCGAAAATCAGACACTGCAGTGGTGCCTCTGGGTCACCTTCTGGTGCAGGCACCTTATCGACAATTGCATTGAGAATCTCCTCAACACCCATGCCTGTCTTGCCGGAAGCGCGAATCACGTCTGAGCGGTCGCAGCCTAGAAGGTCGACAATCTGGTCTTCAACCTCGTCAGGCATTGCACTGTCCATATCCATCTTGTTCATGACAGGGATAATCTCCAGGTCATGCTCGATTGCCATATAGAGGTTGGAGATTGTCTGTGCCTGTATGCCCTGTGTCGCATCCACGATAAGCAAAGCCCCTTCGCATGCAGCGATGGAGCGTGAAACCTCGTATGAGAAGTCAACATGACCAGGAGTGTCGATCAGGTTGAGGATATACTCCTCGCCGTTGCGAGAGTATTTCATCTGGATGGCGTGACTCTTAATCGTGATGCCTCGCTCACGCTCAAGATCCATGTCGTCCAGCACCTGCGCCTGAAGGTCGCGGGCATCCACCGTCTGGGTGTATTCCAGCAACCTGTCAGCAAGCGTGCTCTTACCGTGGTCGATATGGGCAATTATGCAGAAATTTCGAATGTGTTTCAAGCGTTGAGCAGTTTTTCCAAATTCTCCTTGATTTTAGCCTCAGGCATTGCACCTACCATCTTTGTGCCAGGAACCATCGCTCCATCCTTGAAGCAGAGCATTGTAGGTACCGACATGATGCGATATGTTTCAGCGGTGTCTGTACACTCCTCGACGTCTGCCTTGATGAATGTTACGCGTCCTTCGTACTCTTTTTCAAGTTTTTCGAGTATAGGCTGAAGTGATTTGCAAGGGCCACACCACTGTGCGCCAAAATCTACCAATACGCATTTGCTCTGTGCGAGAGCCTCTTCGAATTTTGAATCTGAAATGTTAAGCATGTTATTTTTGTTTTTAGAATTTTGCGGTGCAAAGGTACGAAAAATTTGTCAACTGGCAAATGATTTTTCTAAAATCTTTTTCACGAGTCAAGTTCTTCCTGCATGAACTCGTCTTCTTCTTCATCCTCAGCCCCCATGGAAGCAAGCGATTTGTTGTTTATCGTGAAACTGAGTTTGTTTGCATCTTGTAGTGCTTCAAGTTCGGAAACGAAAGGGATTGACGTTGCGTCAACCTTGAAATTGCGGGAGCGTGTCAGAATATTGGCATGCAACTCCGGGTCTATTATTCTGAATCTCAGTTCAGTCTTGCCTGGGTAGCGTTCAAACAATGCTTGAAGCTCGCCACGCATGGTATCAATGTCCGACAACATTATCGATATGGTGACATCTTTCAAAAGCTCTTCGCCATTGTCTGTTCCACGTGACTCGTCCAGTGTACGCATGGACTTAACGACACACTCGAGTTCGTCGGTTGGTTTTGCATATTTGAAATCAGCGCCCTTTTTCTGTACAGCCATTGTCAGTTGGACATAAAGGTTAGGAATGAGATATTTCTCGTATTCAATGAACTTCTTGCCAAACAGTGTCAGTTTCTCTTCGCCTGAGTAATCTTCAAGTGTGAATCGCCCGTATGGCTTGCCCATCTTTGATATAAGCCTTTCGGCAGAAGTAATCATTCCTCCGACAGTAAACGTTCGCTCACCTTTTGGCAACATGTCCTTTATTTCATCCACCTGATTGGTGCAGCCATACAATATCTCGTTCCTGTATGTGTCAAGCGGATGGCCAGAGAGGAATATTCCGAGCAGTTCTTTCTCCTTTGCCAGTATTTCGAGCCTGCCTATGGCATCTGTATGTCCTAATGTAGGCTTCTCTATCTGTGGCGCTTCCATTAGGTCGCCGAACAGTGAGTTCGTCATCTGGTTCTTGTCTGCCTTGAACCGTTCGCCATATCTCATCAGGGCATCAAGCGTTATTTCACCTTTTGCGTTGGGCGCAAAGAAACCCGGGCGGTCCACTTCGTCCTTGAAACAGTCGAATGCCCCTGACCAGATGAGTGCTTCCATTGTCTTGCGGTTGCATTTGCTGCTGTTGATGCGTTCAACAAAGTTGAATATAGAGGTGAAAGGTCCATTTGCCTCACGTTCTTCAATAATGTGATCGACAGCGGCTGAGCCTGTACCTTTGATTGCCGCCATGCCGAAACGTATGACACCTTTGCTGTTGACTGAAAATGTTGCCTGGGATTCGTTGATGTCAGGTCCCTTGACGTCAAGTCGCATGTTGCGGCATTCGGTCATTAGTTTTTCGATGTCTGGGGCGTTGCCAAGGTTTCGTGTCAGGTTCCCAGCCATGAACTCGGCAGGGTAGTGGGCCTTTAGGTATGCCGTCTGGTATGCCACCCACGAATAGCACGTGGCATGGGATTTGTTGAATGCGTAAGAGGCGAATTTCTCCCAGTCTGCCCATATCTTCTCCAGCACTTGTGGGTCATGGCCATTTTCTGTTCCCTGTGTGATGAACTTTGGCTTCAGGTGATCCAGCTTGTCTTTCAGTTTCTTACCCATTGCCTTACGAAGCGTGTCGCTTTCGCCACGTGTAAAGCTGGCAAGTTGTCTGGAAAGAAGCATGACTTGCTCCTGATAGACAGTAATGCCGTAAGTATCTTTTAGATACTTCTCCATGCAGTCTATATCGTAAGTGATGGGTTTCTTGCCTAGTTTGCGATTGATAAAGTCTGGAATATAGTCCATAGGCCCTGGACGGTAGAGGGCATTCATGGCTATGAGGTCTTCGAAGACTGTCGGTTTCAGTTCTCTGAGGTATTTGCGCATTCCCGGACTCTCAAACTGGAAAGTAGCCACTGTGCGTCCTTCCTGATAGAGCTTGTAAGTCTCTGGGTCGTCAATAGGAATATGTGCTATGTCAACGTCTATGCCTTTAGACAACTTGATGTTTTTCAGTGTCTCCTTGATGATTGAAAGTGTCTTCAGCCCGAGGAAGTCCATCTTTATCAGTCCTACGGATTCTACGAGCGAGCCTTCGTATTCTGTTACGAGCAGTTCCTCTTTGGTTTGCTTGTCTTTTGCTGTCGATAGGGGAGCGAATTTCTTGAGGTCGTCTGCCCCGATGATTACGCCACAGGCATGGATGCCTGTCTGACGCACAGTACCTTCCAAAACCCTGGCATATTTGAAGACTTCGTGCATTTCGTCGTCCATCCGGTCCATTTCCTGAAGTTCTGGTATGTATTTCAGGCAGTTTTCTATGCTGATCTTAGGTATCTTTCCTGTTGTCGGGTCTGCCTTGTCATCGCCGAACTTGGCTGGTATCAGTTTAGTTACTGCATTGACTTTTGACAATGGCACTTTCAGGATGCGGGCAACATCCTTGATTGAGGATTTTGTTGCCATTGCACCGAATGTGACGATATGCGCCACACGGTCAGCACCGTATTTGCGTGTCACCCAACGCAATACCTCTGCACGGCCATCATCATCAAAGTCGATGTCTATATCGGGCAGTGATATACGGTCTGGATTTAGGAAACGCTCAAACAGCAGGTCGTATTTCAAAGGATCGACATCAGTAATCTGCAGACAATATGCTACTGCTGAACCTGCTGCCGAACCACGTCCCGGACCAACGCTTACGCCCATCTTACGTGCGGCCATGATGAAATCCTGAACAATAAGGAAGTATCCGGGAAAACCCATTGTCTTCATGATGTGCAACTCGAAATTGAGCACTTCCATTATGTCATCAGGCACAGGATCCCCATAGCGGTGTTTTGCACCGTCCATAGTCAGTTTGCGCAGGTAGTCACCTTCAAGTTTGATACGGTATAGACGGTTGTAGCCTCCAAGTTTCTTGACTTTCTTCTGGGCCTCTTCATCGTTCATCACGACCTCGCCTTTCTCGTTGCGAGTGAACTCGTTGAAGAGGTCTTCCTCTGTGAATTTTTGACGGTATTCCTCTTCTGTTCCGAATTCTTTTGGAATCTCGAAGACTGGCATTATAGGTGGACGTTCCAGCGAATAGACCTCTATCTTGTCCACAATCTCCTGGGTGGTGTCTAATGTCTCTGGAATGTCGGAAAAAATTGCCTGCATCTCTTCAGGCGTTTTCAGCCATTCCTGTTTCGTGTAGCACATGCGTTCAGGGTCATCAAGATCCCTGCCTGTTGACAGACAGATAAGCATCTCATGAGCATCTGCATGTTCTTCGTCAACAAAGTGGACGTCATTGGTAGCTATGACCTTTGTGTTGGTCTCTGCTGCCAGTTGCATTATCACTTCGTTGACTTTAACTTGTTTCAGATATGTGTTACGGTCACCTCGTACTTTTTCTGTGCGGTGACGTTGTATCTCAAGGTAATAGTCATCGCCGAATATCTCCTTGTGCCACAAGATAGATGCCTTAGCCTTATCTATCTCTTTTCGCATTATCAGCTGTGAAATCTCGCCACCAAGACAAGCTGAACAGCATATCAATCCCTCATGGTTCTCTTTCAGCAGGTCATGGTCGATGCGTGGTCGATAGTAGTTTCCGTCAACCCATGCGATGGATATCATTTTGCAAAGGTTGTCGTAACCTTTCTGGTTCTTGGCTAATAATATAAGGTGATATCCTGATGCGTCAACGATTATCTCTTTGCCGTTTATTGGGTTTATTTCCTTGAATGTATTGTCGTGGTCGGTATATTTGCGTTTGGCCACGTATGCCTCTACACCGAATATTGGCTTGAAGAACCCTTCGTCACCAGGTTTCTTGCCATCGTTTATTTTTGCGCATTTGTCATGGAACTCCTTGATTCCGAACATATTGCCATGGTCTGTAATGGCAAGTGCGTTCATGCCATTCTTCTGACACTTCTTTATCAAGGCGCCTATGTCGCTCATTCCGTCAAGAACGGAGTAGTGAGTGTGTACGTGTAGGTGTGTAAAAGGCATAGGTTAATTTAAAATTGACAATTGATAATTATGTCGTTGGCTTAGTGTTTCTTGCCTTTGTTTTCCTTAGATGGCTTGTTGCCCTTTTCTGCCTTTTCCTTCTTACCCTTCTCCTTTGCCGGTTCATCTGGTGCAGCAACAACCTCTGGCTCCGGACCGTCAAGCACCCGGATGAAATATTCAGCCTCTACATCATTCTTGATGAACTCTTCCTTTATCATGCCCTTGATTGCCTCCATGTCATTTCTTGTCAGTTCACCCTTGAAGTTGACGCGGTCTTTGAACGTAAATTCGCCTTTAGGATTTTCGAGAGCAAAGGTCATTGGAATCTTGTCGAAATCGTAGTCGGTATAGTTGACGTTGAGTTTCAGCGAATAAGGTGTGCAGTAGTCCAGTGTCATCGTGTAGTTGCCTGCTGGCATACGGCGTTCCATTATGAGATAGCGGATTACCTTTGCAATTGTCTGGAATTTAACATTGTTCTCATTCATGGCTTTGTGCAGTGAAACTGCCACTTCATCCCATGTCACACCGAGCTTTATGTTAATTGTTTTCATGGTGTTCCCTTGATTGACGAAGCAGACCATATCGTATGCCTTGGTGAGCGTGTCGTAGCAGACTGAGGCTTCTTTGGTGACATTCACCACCTGATAGCTTTCTTCCGTGTTGGACACTTCTTCGTCCTGTTGTTTCTTTTTTGATTGACCATTTACAGATGCAACGGCAAACAAAAGAGCCATTGCAATGAGAAGATAGTTTTTCATATTGCTTGTTTTATTAGAATTGGAAATAGATAAATGCCTGTAGTTCTGCTGTTACGAATTGGTAAACAATGAATACGACAACAGCTGTCACAATTGCCATAAGTGGCAATGGCATCACGGCAAAGTTATACCTGTACCAGCGTTTCCATCGTTCAGGCAACCAGTGTATTATCATGCCCAATGCAAATACGAGGAACACTTTCCAGTATGCACAGCAGATGTCTGGGATTATGCTCATGTTCCATTGAGAACCTATCTGGTGCACCATGTTTGTTGCTGTTTCCCATGCCGTTCTGTTTGCCTCTGCAGGGTCAAGGTTAGACGATGCCCTGAAGAAGAGTCGTGTGAATGATATGAAGAAGAATGTCTGGACAACGCCCCATGCCGTGTCTAACCATTCACAAGAAACCTTCACGTATTTGCCAGCGAGACGTATGATTGTGCCAAATGCGACAATGCCTATCCAGATGACAAGCAGGTTCCAAAGTGGGGCATTGGAGAAGTGATTTAAAGACAAGACAATCAGGAATACAACCAGTATGACTATCGTTTTGACGACTGTCGATAATTTATGCCATATCTTATATACAACTATACCTATACCGTTCAGTCCACCCCAGATAATGAAGTTGAAACTTGCCCCGTGCCATAATCCGCCGAGCAGCATTGTGACCATAAGGTTCAGGTTGGTGAATATTTTCTGGCGTTTGGCTGGTACCGCAAGTCCCCAGATGATTATGGCCGCAGCAATGCCAAAGACGATTGCGGCAATCACCCAACTGTCCGAAAGCAATACGCCTGTCATGGCAATCAGTGATATCCAGAAGAACGTGCCGAAAGTAGCATTGCGGTTGCCTCCCAATGGAATGTATAGGTAATCCTGCAGCCATTTGGAAAGGGAAATGTGCCAGCGTTTCCAGAAGTTTCCGCAGTTTGTAGCCTTGTATGGTGAATTGAAGTTTCGTGGCAGATAGAATCCCGTGACCATTGCAACTCCTATTGCAATGTCAGTGTAGCCTGAGAAGTCGGCATAGACCTGCATTGAATAGACAAGCAAAGCCATCAGGTTTTCGAAACCGCTGAAAAGCAATGGATTCTGGAATACTCTGTCGATGAAGTTGACTGCCAGATAATCGGACAATATTATCTTCTTGGCCAGTCCGTTGAGAATCCAGAACACGGCAATGCCGAAATATTTGCGTGTCAGCGAGTAGGGCTTATATAGTTGAGGCACGAAGTCTGTTGCCCTGACGATAGGACCTGCCACGAGTTGCGGGAAGAAACTTACGTAGAATCCGAAATTCAGTATGTTCCTTACAGGTCTGATGCGGCCTCTATATACGTCAATTACGTAACTCAGAGTCTGGAATGTGAAGAATGATATGCCGACAGGCAGGATAATCTGCTCGACAATGCTGTAATGTGTCCCGAACAGGCTGTTGGTTATGTCAACGAAGAAATAGGCATATTTGAAATAGCAGAGCACGCCAAGGTCAACGATGATGCTCAATACCACCAGCATCTTCTTGACAGATGCTTTGTTTGCATCTGATATGCCTATGGCAAGCAGATAGTTGGCCACCACTGAGAATATTAGCAGCAGCAGGAAGAGACCTGATGTCTTGTAGTAGAAAAACAGGCTGACTGCAAACAGGAAGGTGTTGCGGAGCAGAATCCTGTTTTTCAGGCAGGCGAATACGGAAAAGACGATAGCGAAGAACGCCCAGAAATAGAACTGGGTGAAGAGTAATGGTTCGTTGGCATCAAAGGTGAATATATGTCTCAATAATTCCATTTGCAATTCATTATGGCATCGAACAATAGGTTGCCGAGCACGTCATAGCCAGCAGTAGTGAAATGAATGCGGTCTTTACACATGAGACCCGCATTGACCCAGTCAACCGAAGACCCCATTCCTCCCATAATCATATACTGATCCCATACAGCAGCATCTTGCTCATCTGCAAGTTCTATAAGGGCTTTCTCAACACGTGGGGTGTTTTTGTTGCTTCCTCTGTTTTTGCGTCTCAGCCGGAGGACGCAGTCGTTGTTGGTCAGGAATATCACTGCGCAGTCTGGATTTACCTTGTATACTATGTTCAGCAGTTGCCGGTATTGACTTTTGTACTCTTCTGGGTCAAAACTTGCGTATGGCACGTTGGCATCATTGATGCCTATTCCGCATATCAGCAGGTCTGGAACGATGTATTGCAGCTGTTTTTCGAAGTTGTTGCATTTCAACCACGATTTTACGGCTGCTCCGTTGACTCCAAGCGCATGGTATACAATGCCATTACGGTTGTTTTCAGGTATGATACCTTCAATAGAGACTTCGAAAGATTTGAGTGGCAGTATCGAATCTGTGATGTTGTGCCTGAAACGGAGTGTGCCGTGGTCTGCATCAATAGGCAGGGAAAAGACATAGCAGTCGTCCATTTTCATTCCTTCGTACATTGTGCTGTCGATGTCCAGAAGTGGGGTAGTGAGGCTGTCGTTCATTTTTGCAAAAAGTCTCAGTCTGTTGAAACTCCAGCAGGTGCGGTTTGTGCAGCGTTCTGGGTTGAGCTCAAATGAAATAGTTGCGTTGGTGTCGTTCGAGGTGACTGCATAGCCCATGATGCCCATGTCGTGAGTCGGAACTCCAAGCGAGTTCTGGCTCTTCACCCAAGTGCCTGTGTGGCTTGTCACAAGGTTCCATGGACCATTGGTCTTTGCGGCACTCCATGGAAAGAATGCTCCTCTGGAGGCAACGGCATTGCTCTGCAGGTTGGCAAAATGCATTCTCATGTTGTTCGTGAAAGCATCTCCCTGCACGTGAGAACCGCCAATATGTACCACGTTCAACCTGCCTGTGCCAAACAGCATCAGACTGTCCAGTTTCGAAAAGAATCTCAGCAGTCTCGTGCTGTCGCCGGAAGGGAGTAGCAATCGGTTGTAATCATAATGGACTACTGATGGATAAGGAGTCACGTACTCCACTATCTCTATCGAGTCGTTCTCTTGGTTGCTCATCTCCGTTGACGGTGTCTGTAGTGTCTTGGCTTTTAGCCCTGTACAGAATGCCGTCAGGATAGTCAGTACCATTGAAAGAGTCAATCTCATATTGTTTAAGGTTTCTGGCGTTACCTGCATTAGGTGTGCGCAATAGGTAGTATTTGTATGCCGAGAAGATAGAGTTCGTCAACATCTTTCCGACGCGTTCTGCACCAATTGTCGTGAAATGGATGTAGTCACCACCTGCCAGTTGAGGATTGGCATGTACCCACTTGAGCATTGAGTTCCAGCCGCCCATGGCAGTGTAGAGATCCCAGAATGCGACATTGTTTTCCATACAGACAATACGGATTGAGTCAACTATTACTGGCAGGTGCTGATAAGTCTGCAACTTGCCGTTGACGGCTGTGGACATGTCCGATGGCCCGATGAACAGAATCCTGCTGTGTGGGGATATTTCTTTGAACAGCTTGAACTGTCTTCTCAAACCATTGCAGAATTCGTGAGCTGATTTGCCTGGCTTGAGGTAAGGCATTGCATTTCCGCCATATTGCATGATAATCAGCGGTATGTTAAATCTGCTGAAGTAGGTGTTGAGCGAACTTTTGGCAATCTGGGTGAACACTGTGCCTGAACATCCTCGCATTGGCACGTTGTCAACATTCACGCCTACACCATTTCCGTCCAGCAGGAAGCCGTGAATGAGCGCATGGCCATTCATTGTTACCGTGGCTTTGGTGGTTGAGTCTGGCAGGTCTATGCAGCAGAATGTGTTGCTGTCCTTCAGGACAAATGGATATTCAGTGTCTCCAGCCTTGACAATGCCAGTTACGAGTATCCCGTCTTTGCCGTGGTCGTCTTTGTGAGGTTCGTAAAGTATGCCTATCTGGCCGAAACGTTTGGTTCCCTTCTTTGTGGCTTTCAGATGCTGTTTTTGGAAGGTGAAAGTTGCATTGCCTTGCAACACTGCTGTCTGTCCCATTGGACCATACAGCCTTGATTTCAGTTTTTGGTCTGGTGCATAGACTATATAGCGCGTCAGTTCCCTGTTGCAGGATTGCTTGATGGCTGTCGTTGTGACAGTCTGTATGGCAGGCAGCATTCCTGCACCGAACCCTCCGAATTCTGACTGGAACTGATGTCTCAGCTCCGAAGTCATTCTGTCTATTTCTATCTGTGAATCACCATAGTGAATAACGCGTATTGGGTAGCGGTGTGCCATTCTCAGCATCTCGAAGACAGGATCCATCCACGCAGGGTCGTTGTTCGGAAAGGCTATGGCGTTGTCGGCAGTGACCACTGCGTACTTGGCTTTGCTTACAGAATCCATCTGGGTAACAGTCATGGAATCTACACTCAATTCTTTGTTGCTTGATGGCACATAGTGCGGCACGCTGTCTGTACCGCCTCCGAAAATCATCTCTTTCGGATTGACGAACTTGACGCGTGCGATAGGTTTTTTAATGCCGTTTACCTCCTCAGAGCCAACCTCGATTCCTTCCTCCGGCATGAGCAACCCAATGATGGCTAGCAAGCCAAACACACCGACGATGAACAATATTATCTTGTGAGTCTTCACAATATTCTCATTTAGCGGTTCTGATGAAAAGCATCTGGTTAGGCCATATCACATCGCTTTTCAGCTTGTTCCATTTTATGATGTCTGAAACTTTGGTGCCATATAATCTTGCTATGTGGCTCAGGGTATCGCCCTTCTTTACGTAATACACTATTGCCTTGTCTTCTTCTTCTACAACGGCAGGTTTGACCTGGTCAGATGAGCCGTTCTCGACGGTCATGACCTCCCTGACGTTATCCACCATTGCCAAACGCTGGTTCTTGGTTGTGTCTGTCGGTATGCTGATTATTGTGCATACAGGAATCGGTTTTGTCACGACCACTGTCTTCTGCGTTGCATTGTAGGCCGAATCAAGCATCGACAACACTTTCATGCTAATATGTTTGCTTGAACATGCAGGCCGTCTGAAGCAAGAATCAGACTCCTCAACCAACGGTGTGTTGATAAACGTTGTCATTGCTGCGAGAGTGTCGCCATGGTGGAATGCTATGAGATGGTGCATGTATTTGGCAACTGCTTCTGTCGATTTCTTGACGTTGAATCTCTCGTCTATGGCTTTATTCACTATCAGGCCATAGAACCTTGCGGAAGATGCGGTCAGTCCCCACACACCAGCACGGAAACCGTCATTGTAATTCAGGTCGAATTCGCTGATGTCTTCTGCCATCCAGGCAATGTCATCATTCAGTCCCCATTTCGTTGTGAAATCCTCTTCCCAAGGCAGAATGGGTTGCTCCATTGTCGTCTGAGCATCAGTTTTACCTGAAAACATCAGGATAATGGCAACTGTCAGTGCTCTTGTAAAATTCTTTATTACAGGCATTTTTGTTATAATGTGCGATTTTTGATTTCAATTTGCAAATTTACGGAATTTTTTTCTAACTTTGCACCCGAATATGGAAAAAATCTTACAAAAATACTCATTGCTGTTAGTTGTGTTGATTATCACGGCTTTAAATTCTTGCGTCGAGGATAAATACACGACTGATCCATCCCATGTACTTGACTTTTCGACAACCAATCTGAGCCTTGATACGGCATTCAACTCCTCTGCCACATGGCGTCTGGTTGTATATAACCGCAATTCAAGGGCTCTCAATATTTCTTCCATCAGGATCCTTGGCGGTGCCTCATCCTGTTTCCGTATGAATGTCGATGGCCGTCATCCTGATGCTGACAATTCCATTCACAATGTTTCAGTCTCTTCGCGCGACTCTATATTCATTCTTGTCGAGGGTAATGCTTCTGAGGTGCTATGGGCGATGGATTCCATCGAATTTGTCACCAATGGTGTTACGCAGTATGTAGCCCTTTCGCTTGTCTCGGTTGATGCTGTCCGGCTTGACAATTACCAACTACAGCATGACGAGGTCTTCGATTCAGAAAAGCCTTACCTCGTGAATGGGTATGTCTATGTGCCGGAAGGCAGTGAATTGACCATCAATCAGGGAGTCAGAATCTATATGCGTCCTAATGCGAATATAATAGTGTATGGCGAAATCAATGTGGATGGGTCGGCTGATGAGCCCGTTTTGATAAACGGTTGCAGGTTTGACGATGTACGTGAGGGAGAAACGCATATTCCTTACCTGAATTTGCCTGCCCAATGGGGCGGGATTTACCTTCAGAATGCCCATTCAGCAAACCGCATTTCGTATGCGAACATACGTGGTGCAGGCATCGGTATCGTATTGTTCGGAGCCTATCGCAGCACACCGAGTCTGCTCCTCGAACACTCCATTCTGCATTGTTTCGACACCTACGGAGTATATGCCCAGATGGCGGATGTCACTATCCGCGACTGCGAGATTTCCAATTGCGGGGCATCATGCTACCTTGCCGTTGGTGGCAGCACGCTCATCCAGCAATCCACTCTTGCCGACTATTACACCTTTGCCGCACGCAAGACTCCAGCCTTCCGTCTGATGGGCTATGTAGAGCAGTATGGCAAGCGCACAGTATATAATATCGAGCGTTGCGTAATCGAAAATTCCATCATTTACGGAAATGTTTCCGAGGAGTTCGAACTCCTCCACGATTCAACCCTGACACAATATACTAACATTCATATAGCCAATTCGCTGATTCGTACAAAGGAGCAGCGGCCTTGGTTCCACGACTGCGTGATAGGCGATGGCTCAACCGATGTCTTCTGTCGGACAAAAGCCGAGTACGGTGCTGATTCTACATTGTATTTCGACTTCCGCTTGTCCGAAAAGTCAGCAGCCCGTGGAATAGCCAATCCTGCCGTGTCGTCACTCTATCCCCTCACACTCGACCTTCAGGAACGTGACCTGATGAATGCTGGTGCATATTAACATAACAGCATGATTTCCTTTTCTATAGCCCTTGTGGTTCTTATAGTCGGCTATCTTGTCTATGGCAGGATTGTCGAACGTGTCTTTGTCATTGACACAAAGCGTGCAACTCCAGCAGTATCAATGGCCGATGGTGTTGACTACATTTCAATGCCCGCATGGAAGATATTCCTTATACAGTTTCTGAACATAGCAGGCATCGGGCCTATCTTCGGTGCAATAATGGGTGTCATGTATGGTCCTGCAGCTTTCCTCTGGATAGTGTTCGGCTCAATATTCGGTGGGGCAGTGCACGACTATCTCTCAGGAATGGTCTCTCTGCGCAGCAACGGAGCCTCGCTGCCCGAGATTGTGGGAGGACAGATGGGCAAGGTGGTTCTCTATTTCATCCGTTTTTTCTCATGCCTTCTCCTCATAACCGGTGGAACGGTCTTTGTCAGCAGTCCTGCCGACATAATGATCTCGATAGTTCCGTCAATAGAGCGTTTCTGGTGGGTCTATCTGATACTTACATATTATGTGTTCGCCACGATACTTCCCGTTGATAAGCTCATAGGTCGCATCTACCCAGTCTTCGGCATTCTCTTCCTTTTCATGGCGATAGGAATAATGATAGCGATGTATATCCATCGTGCACCAGTTCCCGAACTGTGGACAGGATTGTCGTTGCCTCATCCCCAGGGGTATCCCATGCTGCCTATGATGTTCATCTCCATTGCCTGTGGGGCAATATCAGGTTTTCATGCCACCCAGTCACCGATGATGGCACGCTGCATGACGAATGAGAGATACGGCCGTCCGTGCTTCTATGGAGCAATGATAGCCGAAGGAGTGGTAGCCCTCGTCTGGGCAGCCGCAGCCTCATCATTCTGGGGTTCTGTCGAAGGGCTTAACGCTTTTGTTGCCGGCTGCCCTAAGGGTGCAAACACCAGTGCCCTTGCCGTAAGGTCGATATGCAACGGCTGGCTGGGTAATGTCGGAGGATTCCTTGTTATACTTGGTGTCGTTGCAGCCTGCGTCACCAGCGGAGATACCGCTTTGCGTTCCGCGCGACTGATATTTGCCGATGCGTTCCGCCTTGACCAAAAGAAGGTCCTCCGCCGCCTTGCTGTCTCACTTCCAATCTTTGCGCTGGTTTATCTGCTGCTGCATATCGACTTCAGCATCATCTGGCGATACAACGCATGGTGCAACCAGACTCTCGCCACCTTCACCCTATGGGCAGCCACCATCTATCTGGCACGCAACAGACGCTTCTACTGGATATCACTCATCCCTGCGGCATTCATGACCTTCATCTGCCTCTGCTACCTTCTTGTAACTCCCGAATGCTTCATCTGCCTGCCATACACGGTAGCCTGCATAGTCAGCGCAGTTGTCTCGTTAACTCTCATGGCATGGTTGATAATCAATGTACGTTCAGTTGATGATTAGAAATTGATGTGTTTCAAAGATTGTATGTACCTTTTTCGAAAGAAAAGTGGAGAATAAGGTTCATTAGAATAATAAAAAATGAACCTTTTTCGAAAGAAAAGTGGAGAATAAGGTTCAAATAAATGTTAAAATATTATTATGGATTGAGAAAAAAGCAGTATCTTTGCAGCCGAAAATAATACAAAGGAATATCTATGGCTAAAATTATCGGCAGAAAACATGAACAAGACGAATTGATGAGGCTATATAACAGTGACAGAGCGGAATTCACTGTAGTATATGGCAGGCGCAGGGTAGGAAAGACCTTTCTTGTAAAACAGGTTTTCAAAGACAGTTTCGCATTCTTTCATACAGGTTTGTCTCCTTTGGATGAAGAGAATAACGTGACCTTAGCAAAGCAGTTGGAACATTTCTACAGGTCTTTAGTTGAATATGGAATGGAGGAAGGCGGTAAACCAAAGGATTGGTTTGAGGCATTCAATTTGCTCAAAGTGCTTTTGTCTGGCAAGAAAAGCAAGCGAAAACAGGTTGTTTTCATAGATGAGTTGCCATGGATGGATACTCCTGGGTCGGAACTGCTGAGTGCTGTCGAATCTTTCTGGAATGGCTGGGGCGATGCCAGGGATAATCTTTTATTCATTGTTTGCGGCAGTGCCACCTCGTGGATGGAACAGAAATTGGTGCGAAATTATGGAGGCCTCTATGGCCGGTTCACATACGAGCTGCAACTAAAGCCTTTTTTGTTGGGCGAGGTGGAGCAATATCTGAAATACAGGGAAATCCAACTGAGCAGAATGGATGTGGCAATAGCCTATATGGTTTTCGGTGGAATGCCATATTACTTGAATTTTTTCGAAAAAGGATTGAGCCTGGCGCAGAATATAGACCGTATTATGTTTGGACGTAATGCACGTCTGGCAAAGGAGATGGATATCTTGTTCAAGTCGCAGTTCCGCAACCCTGAACTGTACGAGCGTGTAGTTATGTGCCTCAGCCAAAGAAGGTATGGCTATAGCCGCATGGAAATTTCGGAGATGACAGGAATAAGTTCGGGCAGCAGACTCAGTGTGGTACTTAATGCGCTTGAGGAGAGCGATTTCATTGAAAGTTATAAACCTTTTGATGCTGTCGCCAAGGAGGTTTTGTATAGGCTGACCGACCCTTTCTGCCTCTTTTCAATGCGTTTCAAGGAGTCGAAAGGCGAACATTTCTGGCAAGAGAACCAGCATGGCGCACAAATAAGGACGTGGGCAGGGATAGCGTTTGAACATCTTTGTACATTGCATATCGACAGAATAAAGCAAAGACTCGGAATCTCGGGAATGCAGGCAAATGTCATGGCTTTTACGCTCAGGGGGGATGAAAACCACGATGGTATGCAATGCGACATGCTTATAGTCAGGCGTGACAATGTGGTCAACCTTTGCGAAATGAAATTCTCGCAAGAGCCTTTTTCAATCGATCGTAGTTATTATTTCACTCTGCAACATCGTATATCAATGCTTATTGAGCGATTGCTGAAACGTCAAGTCGTCCACCTGACATTCGTAACTGCAAATGGCATAAAACATAATGAATACAGCGGAATAGTGCAAAGCGAGGTCGTATTGGACGATCTGTTCTGTGTCTTATACTGAAAAAAGTTGACTCCAAACTTTTTAACAAATGGAGTTAGAAAACAATCAAAAAGGCAGGAAACAGAAGAAATCACCTGCCATCACTCCTGAACAGCGTCAGGAGTTCTACCGGTTACGTTACACTGA
>JAZRYS010000015.1:0-30699 GCA_045600865.1 Candidatus Aphodosoma sp. | reverse complement strand
TGGAAACTTTTTTGACGAAACATTGTGGATTTTGTCCATCTTTGGAAATCTGAGCTCATCCAAAATTGATGGAATGTCCACTCTTAAAAATCTTATAACTAATAATTTTTATTTTTTGCCCACTTTCGAGGGTTGGTACATTATACTTGAGATTTTCGGCAAATATGACCAAAATATCTTTTATAGAAGATAAAATAATATTTTGAAAATTGCGGAAAGCCGACAAAATAGCCTTTTGAAAATTGCGGAAATCCGACAAAATGACGTTTTGAAAATTGCGGAGAGCCTATTTTTTTTCAAAAAACGCATTGCTAATCAAAAAATTATGCGTAACTTTGCAGCCTCAAATAAAAATGCTTATGTCAGACATAATTTTCAAGAGAAAAATCTACGAAAAAATGCTTGCATGGAAGAAGGAATCTGCGGGCGAAACAGCATTGCTTGTTGAAGGTGTACGTCGTGTTGGTAAGTCAACAATAGTCAGACAATTTGCTGAAAACGAGTATCGTACGCATATAATCATTGATTTTGCCAATACTGATGTTGCCGACTATGACTTGTTCAAGGACATCTCGGATATTGACGTTTTCTTCACAAAACTGAAGCTGTCAAAAGGAAAAAGCCTGTACGAAAGAGAGTCGGTAATTGTCTTTGATGAGGTGCAAAAATGTCCTTTGGCTCGTCAGGCAATCAAATATCTGGTTGCTGATGGGCGTTACGACTACATAGAAACGGGTTCTCTCATCAGCATTCACCAGAACGTAGGGGATATAGTTATTCCAAGCGAAGAAGAGTCGTTGACGCTTTATCCTATGGATTATGAGGAGTTCAGGTGGGCTCTTGGCGACTTTGATACGATGCAAATGCTGAGAGATGTGTTGGCAAAACGCCAGTCGCTCGGCGACAGTCTCAACCGCAAGTTGATGCGCGACTATCGACTCTATATGCTTGTCGGTGGAATGCCGCAAGCTGTCGGCAAGTATATAAAGACGCACGATTTGAGTATGGTTGACAAGGTGAAGAGAAGCATACTGATGCTATACGAACAAGATTTCCACAAACTTGACAACAGCGGAAAACTCAAGGCACTTTTCAAGGCGATACCTTCGGAACTTCACAGAAATGCAACACGCTTTCAGAAATCTAAGGTGATAGGAGATGTCAGGCGGGACAATCTTATCGGACTTTTGGATATGCTTGAGGATAGCAAGACCGTTAATATAGCATTTCGCACAGATGACCCAAATGTCGGGATGGAGTTGACGTCTGACAAATCAGCATTCAAGATGTATCTTTGCGATACTGGCCTTTTCGTAACTTACGCATTCTGGGATAAGTCGTTTACGGAAAATGTCATCTATCAGAAACTGCTGAACGACAAACTTGAGGCAAACCTTGGCTATGTGTTCGAGAATGCAGTGGCGCAAGCTCTCGTGTCGTCTGGCAACAAACTGTACTATTATTCTTGGGGAACAGAGGGTAACCATGTCTATGAAGTTGATTTCCTGCTATCACGGGGATTCAAGCTTTCTCCAATCGAGGTTAAGTCGGCGGGCTACAACACCCATAGGTCGCTTGACGAGTTCTGTCGTAAATTCTCTGGCAGAATCAGTGACAGATACCTGATTTACACCAAAGACCTACGGCATGACAATGAGACACTTATGATTCCAATCTATATGACAGGATTGTTGTGAGGGTATCAACTTCACTAACTTTGTAATTTATTGGCAATCAAGTCCTGAAGGGACTTAACAAATCAGCCTATGGCAGTGCCCTATGTCAAATGTTGTGTATATATGTATTATGCCGCATTGCGGTGTCATAGGGTTTTGGTGTTGCTTGCATACCTGGGGCGACGTGCTGCGCACTCTGTCATAGGCTGGAATGTCAATGGCTATCAGCCCATCAACATATATTGCAATGGTTATATTCCTCATTTGTTGACGACCTCGTCAATTGCGCCGCAAAGGCTTCATATAGCAGCAAGAAATTCTTGAGATTTTAACCGTACATGATGACTGTTTTTCCTGTGCTAAGTTGTTGGAGAGTCGAGAATGCAGATTGCACTTAGAAAAAACTTCACAAATTCTTGTCAGTGTCAGAAATAATCACTAATTTTGCAGGGAGAATAATCTATTGCGTGTGATGTTTCAAATTCCCGAAATAACGCATTTGATGTTGTTAAAAATGCCGAAATAACGCATTTTAAACTGCCAAAAATGTCGAAATAACGCATTTGAGAATTATTAAAATGCTTATTATTAGTGATGTGACTGAAAAATGATAGTATAATTGATTGGATGTTGTCTTAGCAAGACAACATCCAATCAAACCGATAAAACAGTTTCTTGAAATTTTCAACCCTATCTTATTACGATTTTCTGCACCGAGTTGTTGCAACGTACAATATATACGCCTGGAACAGATATTGTCAATGACTTGCGATTGCCTTGATACACAAGATGACCTACTGCATCAAACAATGAATAGTCACTTGCCGTTTCATCATCAATACACAATGTGTTACCTTCTGTATGTATGAGAAGGTTGGATTCTGTGACTTCTTCGGCTGCTGATGATACATTCCCTCGGAAGCTGATGTTGACTTCTGTTCCGTGGAACGAGATCAGTGTCCCTGTGACAGAGGTTGTGCCGTCAGAGTTTTTTGCTACTGTAACCGAACCATCAACGAAGAAATACAGACTGTCAGTCGTCATGTAGTTCCCAGAATAAGAAGCAAGGAAAGGCGGGTACAACGTACCATTATTCATTCCGCGGCTGCGCCAGATAACACCTGGTGTTTCGTCATCGTTTTCTTGGCTGACATTCAATGTCGTATAGATGTTGTCATCAGAAGGAATGTTGCCTGCTAAGTGCACAATGAGGTTGTCGGAAATATTGTTGAGGTAAATGTCAAACTCGTTGTATTGCGGAAATTTGTATATCTCGCAACTATCGGCAGTGAAATTGACAGTTGACTCTTCGATAGATTCGAGCATGTAGGGAATTGTGTCGTGGTGGTAGGTCTCGATAGCACCAGTATATTGCAGGTAGTACTGGTTTCTGTCTGAAGCATAGAATTGCATGGTAATGGTGCAATTGTCGGCATTGCCTGCTACTGAGACTGTGCCTGAGTCGAGAAAACAGATGCTTCGGGAATATCCGTTCACGACAGGAACGATGTACGAACCATAGTAAAGGTCTGTTTTATAACCGGCAAGGATGGATTTAGGTGCACCGGAGAAGTTGATTTCGTAGTCGCCGGCACTTGGGAAATATTTGTTGTCCACCTGGTCGGAAATGAGGTGAAGGTAGATATATGCACCGTTGTAGTCGTCGGTAGCATACGAGAAGTAATAGATCAGCTCTTCGCCTGGACCTGAAAGTTCAGAACTGTCGTTGTATGTGCCTGGGGCAGCAAGGGTAAGAGGTATTGGTGTTTCAGATTGGGCAAATGCGCAGAGCGTGAAAGAAAGAATAATGAGTAAAAAACTGATTCTTTTCATATATTGTGTCAGAATATAAAATAACGGGATATGGACATAATGCCCATATCCCATTAAAGTTAAGAAATTAATTATACTGCTGGCAAGGTTCGCCGTTGAGTACGCGATAGCCGTTTGATGCAAGAGCACCAAGTTCGTCTTCGCCTGGATAAGCCTTGACAGGAGCAATGAACTGAACCATCTCGCGGATGAAGTTAACGAAATATTCGTTGTAAGCAATACCGCCAGTGATGAGGATAGCGTCAACCTTGCCGCTCATTGCAACAGCCATTGCGCCAACTTCTTTTGCTACGTTATATGCCATTGCGTCGAATACAAGCTTTGCCTTCTCGTCGCCTGCCTGTGCCATCTCGTGAACAGAACGAGCGTCGTTGACACCCATAAGAGCCATGAGACCGCCTTTGCCTACGAGTTTCTTCTTCATCTCGTCGTGAGTGTATTTGCCGGAATAGCAGAGGTCAACCAACTCTTTTGCGCAGAGTGTACCTGTGCGCTCAGGAGTGAAAGGACCATTACCTGCAAGGGCATTGTTTGTATCGATGATACGACCTTGGCAATGAGCACTTACCGAGATGCCACCACCGAGGTGTGCAACGACTACATTCACTTTCTCGTATGCCTTGCCTTCCTCTTTCGCATAGCGGCGAGCGATGGCTTTCTGGTTGAGTGTGTGGAGTATTGAGCGTTTTGGAAGTTCAGGGAAACCTGTGACGCGTGCGATATCATTGAGTTCGTCAACAACTACAGGGTCAGCGATGATAGCCTTGCAGCCGCAAGAACGTGCAATGTCGATGGCGATAAGACCACCAAGGTTGCAAGCGTGCTCGCCATATTTTGCTGCGCGGAGGTCTTCGCACATCTTGTCGTTAACCTCGATAGCACCAGAAGTTACCGGGTGAAGCAAACCACCACGGCCTACCACGATATCAAACTTAGGTTCGATACCTGCCTCCTTGAGTGCGTTGAGGATCGTTGTCTTGCGGAACTCATACTGAGCAGCAACGTTTGGATATGGAGCGAGCTCCTCGCCCTGATGACGGAGTGTCTTCTCGAAAGCACACTCTTCGTCATGATAGACTGCAAACTTTGTTGAAGTTGAGCCTGGGTTGATAACAAGAATCTTTTTCATATCTGTATTGTTTTATTTATTAAGCGAGAAGTGCTGCCATGCAGATGCTGTAGAACTTGCACTCTGCAGAGTCGGAACGAGAGTTGAGGACAACTGGTTTCTCAGTGCCCTGAAGCATACCTGCCATACCTGCACCACCGAAAGATACGAGACCTTTGTAGAAGCAGTTTGCTGACTGGAAGTCTGGGAACATCAGTACGTCAGCCTCGCCGAGGATTGGAGAAGGCACGTTCTTGATGCCGCCTCTTTCCTTGTCCATTGCAATGAATACATCCATTGGACCGTCTATTACGCAATCAGGACCAAACTCGCCGTTCTTCCACATCTCAACGATGTCAACATAATCCTGCATGAAGGCAATCTTTGGATTTGGCTTCTCTGTTGCATGGAGGAGTGCTACATTTGGCTTCTCAATGCCAAAACGCTGAGCCGTAGCAACAGCATATTTGATCATCTCGATGCGCTGCTCCTTTGAAGGTGCTGGAATAACAGCAGGGTCAGTGAAGATTGCAAGCTTGTGATAGCCAGGGATGTTGAGGATTGAGCAGTAGGTCATTACACGACCTTTTGGAAGAAGACCAAACTCCTTGTTGAGCACAACGCGGAGGATGACGTCTGTGTTTACGAGACCTTTCATCAGGAAGTCGCACTTGCCATATTTGACCATCTTGACTGCCTCGACGCAAGCTTCCTGAGGATCCTTTACGTCAACTACATGTGTGAGGGCGATGTTCTTCTGGCCTTTGAGCTTTTCGTTGATGATGTCTGCATCACCTACGAGATATGCCTCGACGATACCTTCGTCAACAGCGTGCATTACTGCCTCGATTGAGTGGTCGTCAACAGGATTGGCTACTGCCATTTTCTTGCGGATGCTCTGTGACTTCAGGTGGTCAGAGAGTTCCTTGAATGATTTGATTGCTGCCATAATAGTTTATTTTTTGGTTATAATTTTTTCTAATTCTCAATTTTCAATTGTCAATCAGTCGAAGTTTAGTTCCTGGTCGGTAGGATTGGTGGTCTCTATTATCACCCCATCGACTATTGTTGTGGTGACATTGGGACTTTCTGCCTCTTCTGTTGCCTCTTCTGTTGCCTCTTCTGGTTCTTCCTCCGGCTCAGGGAAACGTGTAGGCTCAAGTTCCTCAATTGATTCAACGGCATAGTTTGATATTCGCTTGCCTTTCGCAAAGATGGACTTTACGCCGATAAATTCTTCTGCGTCAAGCTCAAGAGGTTCGCGTGCCTTTTCTGTCTGGTCGAAGTTGACTTTCAGACGAGGATAAGGTGTGTCCGTCACAATGAACATACGACTGCCTTCGGCTGACGACAGGAATGATGTGCGGCTCTTGGTAGGTTCAAGTGTGAATCGCTTGAGGTAGGCAAAGCCCTGTTCTGAATCGTAGAGGGCAGCAGTCCAAACTTTGTCTGCCTCATATTTCTCAACTCGTGAAATATCCTCGGAGTAGTGATTGTTGAAATCGTAGGATGTAACCTCGTAGTCACCATTTTTGTAGATGGCCAAGACTTGGTCGTTGCCCTCGAAATTGCCAAGGTATATTCCGTGATTGTCACCATTTAGACGCTGGATGTCAAAATCAAAGAATACATCGGTACCTCCAAGTGTTGAGATGCCGTCAGATTTCTTTGATATGTATGTGACGATGTTCTTTGTCAGAATGTTGCCGCGCGACTCACGACCCTTGATTGCAATATCGGAGAAATCCTTGTCGAATGCCAGAACACGCAACTTGCTCACCTTTGAATCAACGTGTACTCGTATAACCTCTGCCTCACCATTCTTGTTGGCGGTAAAGTAGTTGATTTTAGTGCCAGGTTTGCCTTGCGCCAGGTTGTATTCCTTGTCGCGGATTATGCCGGTCACGGCAAAACGTTTGATGAAAGTAGGGCCACTCTTGCCGTCACGATAGCACACATTGTATATAGTACGTTTGTCGTTGCGCACGAAGACATCAAGATATTCGATATCTTTGCCTACATAAAGCTTGTCTGCTACATGCACAATCTTGTAGCGTCCATCTTTGTAAAATATTATAATGTCGTCAATGTCAGAACAATTGCAGACAAATTCGTTGTTGTCGTCCTTCTTTAGATTTATTCCTATGAAGCCCTCTTCACGGTTTATCATTAGACGCTGGTTTGCCTCGACAACCTTTGCAGCCTGAATCTGCTCGAAATTGCGTATTTCGGTCAGACGAGGGTGCTCGCCTGCATATTTTTCTTTGAGATGCTCAAACCAGTTGATTGTGTGTTCGATTATATGTTCAAGTTTGTAGTTGACATCCTTGAGCTTTTCGTTCAACATCGCAATCTTTTCGTCGTTTTCGTCAACGTTGAAGCGGATTATGCGACGCATCTTGAGTTCAAGAAGATGCTCGATATGCTCTTGTTTTATTTCTTTTATGAATTTGTAGCGAACAGGTTTCAGACGTTTCTCGATATGTGCAATGGCAATCTCGTTGGTCTTTGCCTGTTCAAACTCCTTGTCTTTATAGATACGTTCTTCGAAGATGAACCAGCGTTCGAGAGAAGAAAGCAACAATTGGTTTTCGAGTTCATCTTTGGCAATCTCCAGTTCCCGGTGTAGAAGTTCTTTCGTGCGCTCTGTGTTGTGGCGCAAAACATCACTGACGGTGAGGAACATAGGCCTTTGGTCATCAACGACACAGCAGTTTGGCGCATAGTTGACCTGACATTTCGTGAATGCGTAGAGAGCATCAATAGCCTTGTCTGATGACGTCTTTGGCTCAAGGTTAACGATGATTTCAACGTGCTCTGCTGTGAGGTCGTCGATCTTGCGGACGCTCACCTTGTTGTTCTCTTTGGCTTTGATGATAGATTCGATGAGTGTATCTGTGGTTATGCCGTATGGAACTTCTACAATTTTAAGTGTTTTGTTGTCAATTTTCTCGATACGTGAGCGTATGGTGAGTTTGCCACCTCGTTCGCCGTCATTGTATTTTGAAACATCCAGCATACCCCCAGTAGGGAAGTCTGGAAAAAGCTGGAAGGGTTCGTTTTTTAGATGGGCTATGGAAGCATCACAGAGTTCTCCGAAATTATGCGGCAGTATCTTGGAATTGAGACCTGTACCTATACCCTCAGAACCCTGCGCCAACAATAACGGGAACTTTACGGGCAGAGAAATTGGTTCTTGATTGCGGCCATCGTACGAAGGTCGCCAGTCTGTGGTCTTTGGGTTGAAAACTGCTTCGAGGGCAAATTTTGTAAGTCTGGCTTCAATGTAACGTGGAGCAGCGGCAGCATCTCCTGTGAGAATGTTGCCCCAGTTTCCCTGAGTGTCGATGAGGTAATGCTTCTGTCCAAGATTGACAAGGGCATCTTTGATCGACATATCTCCGTGAGGGTGATATTGCATGGTGTGTCCAACGATGTTGGCCACTTTGTTGTAGCGTCCATCCTCCTTTTCGCGCATGGCATGAAGGACGCGTCTTTGCACTGGTTTAAGACCATCGTCGATGTGCGGAATGGCTCTGTCGAGGTTGGTGTAGGAGGCATATTCGAGGAACCACGTGCGGAACATGCCCGTGAGGTGAAACTGCTCGTCAGAAGGAGTATGCTCAGACTGAGGCATTTCGTTGAGTTCTTCGTCCATATAATGATGGTAATTTAATCGGTTGCAAAGTTAATAATTTTTTTTCAAATAGTGGCATCTATCTGCGAAAAAATTATTAACTTTGCGGCCATAAAAAAGAGTCAGACGGCATGGCCGAGAGACTCTCTGAAAAATGGTGATTTCGGCGGGATTCGAACCCGCGGCCCACAGCTTAGAAGGCTGTTGCTCTATCCAGCTGAGCTACGAAACCATCGCTTTTTTGCGGGTGCAAAGGTACAAATTTTTTGGCTTATGGCCTAATGTTTTTGAATTTATTTTTAACGTATGAATAAACAACTGATTGTTTGGGTGTTGGCTGTATGTTTGAGTGTGCTTGGCCTTGCGTCATGTGCTTCTTCCACATCGTATTCCAAAGAACTGGAGGCAGAGGAGAAGTTGATAGAACAATGGTTGCAGCGCAATAACGTAACATTGCTGAATGAATTTCCAGAAGATTCGTTGTTCAGTTGGAATGAGATGTATCATTTCAAAGATGGCATCTATTTCCAGATGTTCGACAAAGGTGAAGGCGATACTATGGTGGCCGGCGACGTGATAATCCTGCGATACAGGAGTAGCACTCTTGAGGAAAATGCCATAGTAGAGGACTACTGGACAACGCAAGACAGACCTTACCCTAACGAAATAACTTACGGCAGCACTACTAATTCGTGCAAAGGTTGGAATGCTGCTTTCGAGATAATGAAAAGAAGCGGTTCTCATGCGAGAATAATTGTCCCTTCGAAACTGGGCTTTGACGACTCGCAGGTTATACCATACGTTTATGAAATGAAAATAAAAGTGTTACCAAAATAATTATGTCATTAGTAAAATCAATCTCCGGAATACGCGGCACTATAGGTGGCGTGATAGGCGAAGGCCTCTCGCCTATAGACATAGTGAAATTCACAACTGGCTATGCTTTGTGGCTTAAAGGCTACAGGGGCAAGAATAAGTGCAAGGTTGTTGTGGGACGAGATGCAAGACTGTCTGGTCCTATGGTTTCTAACATTGTGGTAGGTACACTGATGGGCTGTGGCTGTGATGTCGTGAATATCGGCCTTGCAACTACTCCTACAACTGAGCTGGCTGTAACAATGGAAGGTGCTGACGGCGGTATAATCATTACTGCAAGCCATAACCCAAAGCATTGGAATGCCCTCAAACTGCTCAACGAGAGAGGCGAATTCCTGAGCAAGTCAGAAGGCGAAGAGATGCTGAAGATAAGCGAGCGTGAAGACGTTGTCTATCCTGAAGTTGACGAACTCGGAACTTGTGAGGTCAAAGAAAATTACGTTGAGAAACATATTGAGACAGTGCTGAAACTGAAACTCGTTGATGTCGAGGTAATAAAGAATGCTAATTTCAAAGTGGCAATTGACTGCGTGAATTCTGTCGGCGGCATTGCTATCCCTGCTTTGCTTAAAGCATTGGGCATTGAACATGTCGATTGTCTGAACTGTGAGCCAACAGGACGTTTTGCACATAATCCAGAACCTCTGCCTGAGCATTTGACAGAGATTGCTGAACACATAAGGAAAAACAAGGTTGATGTAGGTTTCGTAGTTGACCCAGACGTTGACAGACTTGCGTTGATTCAGGAGACAGGCGAAATGTTCGGCGAGGAATATACACTTGTTTCCGTGGCTGACTATGTGTTACAGCATACTCCTGGAAATACGGTGTCTAACCTCAGTTCTACACGTGCATTGGATGATGTGACAAAGGCTCGCGGAGGTGAGTACAATGCAGCGGCAGTCGGTGAGGTGAACGTTGTAGAGAAGATGAAGGCAACGAATGCTGTAATCGGAGGTGAAGGCAATGGCGGTGTGATATATCCTGAATGCCATTATGGCCGAGATGCTCTTGTGGGCATTGCTCTGTTCCTGACAAATCTGGCTCATTCTGGTAAAAAAGTGAGTGAGCTTAGGGCAATGTATCCAAACTACTGCATATCGAAAAACAGAATTGACCTCAAGCCAGGAATGGACGTTGACGGTATTCTGTCTGTGATAAAAGGATGCTACAAACAGTTCAGGATTACTGACATAGATGGTGTCAAGATAGATTTCCCTCAGGGTTGGGTGCATCTGAGAAAATCAAATACAGAACCAATCATCCGTGTCTATTCTGAAGCTGGAACTATGGAACAGGCAGAAAAATTCGCCCATGCAATAATGGACGAAATCAAGAGAATAGCTGGTTTATGAGAAAAGCACTCTTTGCTGGAAGTTTCGACCCCTTCACGATAGGACATAAATCTATAGTTGATAGGGCATTGTCTCTCTTCGACCAAGTGATTGTTGCCTTTGGCGTGAATGTAAATAAAAAAACGTTCATGCCTCTGGAAGAAAGAATGGCAAGGGTTAGAGAGGTTTACAAGGACACGGAACGCGTAAAGGTTGTATGCTATGAAGGCTTGACCGCTGATTTTGCCCGGGAAATGAATGCTTGTTGCCTTGTTCGAGGAGTGAGAAATGCCGTGGATTATGAATATGAGAAAACTATTGCAGAAGTAAATCAACGGTTGACTGGCATGGAGACAGTGCTGCTTATAGCAGATGCGGAAAGGGAACATGTGTCGTCTTCTCTTGTGAGGGAGCTCGCTCAGTTTGGTAAGGCGGTAGATGATTTGATAATATGAAGGGTTTTGCATATCTGCTGGCAGCTGTGATTTTTGAGGTCGGATGGCCGTTGAGCTTCAAACTTTCGATAGTCTATCCTCAACATAATCTGAAATGTCTTTTGGCTGGCATGGTGGCGTATGCGGTGAGCGGTGTGCTCTTGTATCTTGCTCAACGTACAATGCCTGTATCTACGGCATATATAATATGGACAGGAGCAGGAGCAGTGTGTACGTTTTTGATTGGCGTTTTCTGCTTTGGAGATACCGTGACATGGATACGTGCAGTGTCAGTATTGATGATAGTGGCTGGAATAGTGGGACTTGAAATTTGTTAAATACTTAATCGATTGAGAAAATGAATAAAAATGCAAAAATCATAGTGATTGTGGCAATAGTTGCCATGACTGTTGCAATTGGTGCCGTGTTGTTCATGATGAATAAACTGAAACAGAAGGATGTTGAGATGGAGGAGATGGTGGAACAGATGGAATATGAGAAAGAGGAACTGGAAAATGAGTATGCTGATGTTGCAATAGAAATGGAAGGTATCTCAAACCGTGTGACTAATGACTCGTTGCTGAACGAACTCAACAAACAGCAGATGAGAGTGCAAAGTCTCCTTGAAGAACTGAGAACGG
Source organism: Candidatus Aphodosoma sp. (assembly GCA_045600865.1). Classification (GTDB taxonomy): domain Bacteria; phylum Bacteroidota; class Bacteroidia; order Bacteroidales; family Paludibacteraceae; genus Aphodosoma. The sequence continues at coordinate 19,160 of JAZRYS010000015.1, read as the reverse complement.
TAAAAGCGACAAATGCCCGCAGAATTTCTGAACTGAAAAAGGAATTGGCAACTGTCCGCAGCGTTTTGCAGTATTATGTCGCACAGGTGGATTCTCTTCAGAGAGTCAATGGACAGCTTGTTGCTGAAAACGAAGAACTGGGGCAGAAGTACCAGGAGGCAGCAGGTAATGTAGTCGCGTTGACAGAAGAGAAGACAGCCTTGCAAGAACAAGTTGACATTGCGTCTCAGCTTGAGGCAAGAAATATTGTGATCGAACCTCAGACAAAAAGAGGAGGCAAGGCGAGATATATAAGCAAAGTGGCAATAATCAAGGTGTCATATACCATTGCAAAAAACAACACGGCGAAACATGGCAACAAGGTTGTATATATGCGTGTGACAACCCCAGACGGCTCTGTACTGCACAAACAGGCAAGCGACAGATTCCAATTCGAAGACCAGCAGATTTATTATTCCGCAAGGAAGAATTTTGAGTATGGTGGGCAGGAGATGAATGATGTTGTTTATTACACCGTGACAGAGACTTTGACGAAAGGTAAGTATGAAGTTGAGCTATTTGTTGATGGTGTAATGATAGGAAGAGGCTCGTTTGAATTCAAAAAATGAGTTAGAATGCTCTGATTAGTAGCTATTTAGTATAATGGTAAAAAATATTGCTAAAATGTTTTGCCATATCGGGGAAAAGTTGTACCTTTGCAGTCGCAAAAAATGAGGGGTAAACCTGACCCTTTCGGCCGGTTCGTCTATCGGTTAGGACGTAAGATTTTCATTCTTAAAAGACGAGTTCGATTCTCGTACCGGCTACCGTTTTAGAAAGTACCAGACTTTAAACGTTTAATTGAGCCCGCTGTTTCCTCTCTGGCAGGCAATTAAAAAAAAGAAAAAGAAGATGGCTAATCATGCATCATCAGTAAAGCGCATTCGTCAGACAGAGAAGCGTCGTTTGCACAATCGTTTTTATGCTAAGGTAACTCGCAGCGCAGTTAAGAAGTTCCGTGCTATGACGGATCAGGCTGAAGCTAAGGCATTCTTGCCAAAGGTTACATCAATGCTTGACAAACTTGCAAAGCGTGGCATTATACATAAGAACAAGGCTGCAAACTTGAAGTCAAGCCTTTCTCGTCAATTGAACAAGATGGCATAATGCGCGATTCTTTTGGAAAATAAAACAGCCAACCATAAAAATGGTTGGCTGTTTTATTTCTATAGATTAACCAAAATCGGTTATTAGAATCTCTGCTGAAACACGATTCGTGATGTGCAATGCGAATCTGAAACTGTAACCTTTATATGTGAGGCTGTCGTAGGTTCGGTATAGGTTCGGTGTGACTTCGCTACGCCTTCGCTGTGAACTCGATTCTCGTCCGTTTCAGAACGGAGAAGAATCGAGTTCAATTCGAGTTCACACTGAAATATCGGCAAAGTCACTCCAAACGTACCTTTATCCTACTTAGAAACCTTATTCATCAAATTCTAATGACCTATTTGGGATTAATAGTGAAATCATCATTTGATAGCGAGAATGGCAGTCTTGTTCTGACATGCTCCAAATATTCCAGGTCAAGGTCGATTGAACGAACTCCTGATTCAAAATCTTCAAGCGAAGCGAGTTTTTTTCCGCGAGGGTCTATTATTACCGAGTGTCCACAATGCTCCACATTGTAGGAGTCTGTGCCAATTGCATTGACGGCTGCAACGTAGGCTTGATTTTCAATTGCACGTGCAACGGTGAGAGCATCCCATGCGTCTATGCGAGACTTTGGCCAGTTTGCTGTATAAATCAGCACGTCGTAGTCGTTGCCCGACTTATTGCGGGTCCAAACAGGAAAGCGCAGATCGAAGCAGATTAGCAAGCGAAACTTCACACCTTTATAAATAATGTCGAGGTGCCTGTTGCCTGGAGAGAAATATTTCTGTTCGTCCCCTATGAAAAGGTGACGTTTGTCGGCAAACTGGATGGTGCCGTCAGGACAGCAGAAGAAACCTCTGTTGTATGCCTTGCCATTCTCAGCGGCCATGAAAGAGCCTGCGATTGCCATGTTCCCTTCTTTGGACAGATGCTTGATGAGAGCGATGGCTTCACCGTCGGTGGATTCTGCAAGTTCTGGTTTGTCAACACAAAATCCCGTGGAATACATTTCGGGAAGTATGGCAACATCTGTTTTCCCGAAAAGAGACTGGAGCGTGTTGCCGAAAGATTCGAGATTTGGAGCCTTTTCTCCCCAAATGATTTCCTGTTGGATAATTGATATGTTCATAAGAAATATGTTGTTTTAATTGTCTGTACAGCAGAGGCTACATCGTGTACACGAAGTATAGAGGCACCTTGTTGCAGTGCAATGGTGTTGGCGGTTATTGTTGCAGGGAGTACGTCGGCAGGAGTGAGACCAAGAGGATGGTAGAGCATTGATTTTCGCGAAAGCCCTGCCATGATTGGACAGTTGAATGTCTTGAGAATGTGCAAATTGTTCAGAAGAAGATGGTTCTGGCGAATCGTTTTGTTGAAACCAAAACCAGGGTCTAGGATTATGTCTCCGTTGAAACCTGCGTCACGAAGCATTTTTATTTTTTCGGCGAAGAATTGCAGTACAGAAGCAAGAAATTTGTCGTCAGGTGTTTCTTCGGGGATGGTAATGGCAGGATAATGACTGAGAATGTAAGGACGTTGGAGTTTTACAATGACATGTAGCATATTGTCGTCGAGAGTGAATGCAGATATGTCATTGATTATTGCGCAGTTGTATTTTGTTACAGCCTCGTGAGTAACAGATGCACGGTAGGTGTCGATAGAAACAGGGATGTCAGGATGGTGTTTGCGAATGATTTCAAGTGCTGTAGAGACACGTGAAATTTCTTCTTGCTCTGTTGCCTGAACAGAGTTTGGACGAGTAGAGCAACCTCCTATATCTATTATAGATGCACCATTTTCAAGCGCAGCATCTATGCACCGTTCAATGTCGTCAGGCATCTGAATGTGTGAGTAGAATGAATCAGGTGTGACGTTGATTATAGCCATCACGACAGGTTTGTCAAAAGAAAAAATCTTGTTGTTAAGTACAATATTTGGGAGCATAAGTCGTTTTATAAATGCGAGTGCAAAGGTAGTTATTTTTTTTGGAAAAACTGATGGTTTTGAGATTTTTTTGTTGTATGAAAAAAAAAAGAGAAAAAGTTAGTGCTATATGAAAATTTATGTGTAACTTTGCCGCGATGAAATGTGAAGTTGTAAAGTCTACGTTTTTGAATGCTTTTTTAGAGTGTTTTTGTGCGTAAAATAGTAATAATTAACGATATGAGATCAATGACAAAAGTAATGGTTATGCTTTCGGCCGTGATTGTTGTGCTCTTTGCATCATGCAATCGTAGGTCGATGTACACCTCGTCGGAGAAGACCGGTTGGCAATATAACAGGCCAGGAGAGGGCTTTTTTGAGGTGAATACCGAGTATCATGGCAAATGTCCAAATGGTATGGTGTATATCCCTACCGCTACATCAGTGAGAGGACAGAATGCTGAAATGCTCTCTGCTCCTGAAAACAATGCAAAGAAAAGGGTTGCGGCAAATGGCTTCTACATGGATGAGTATGAAGTGACCAATTTGAACTGGAGAGAATATGAGGATTGGATGAAGGTCGTTTGGAAGCATGATCCTGCGCGTGTAGTCCGCGTGTTGCCTGACGAAACCGTCTGGAGAAGCGAGCTGGCATACAACGAGCCTTACGTCGAGAATTATTATACCCATGTGGCTTACAGTTTCTATCCTGTAGTTGGTGTGTCATGGGAACAGGCTACTGCTTATTGCGATTGGCGTACAGACCGTATCAACGAGGCAGAGTTGATGTCAAGAGGTATCATTCCATATAAACCATTGGAATTGTGCAACGTCCAGATTAGACAGCATGACCCTGATTCTGCTTTCATGTATGTTTTCACAACAAAGAATGCCCGTGCATACGTTGCTTATACCAATAGTCCTGCATTCGAGGGCGAAATAGAAGACCTCTTGGCACTGGCTCAGGAAATCGGTCAGGAAGAGGCAAATCATTTTGGATATGAAGATGTGGAGATTCCTGAACTTGATTTCTATTGGGAGGCAAATATTGCATACGATACTAATGGAGATGAAGTCGTTGATCCTGATGAATGGACAGTGGCTTTGGATGGCGCATTGTATGACGCTTTTGTCCGTCTTCCAACTGAAATGGAATGGGAGTATGCTGCATACGGTGTTGAGACTGTTGATGGTATTTATCAGCAGTTGAATACCTATCCTTGGAAGGGCGACCAGTTGCGTTCTTTGGATGACAAGAAGACCCGTGGCGAGTTCTATGCAAACTTCATGAGAGGTAGAGGAGACCCTATCGGTATTCAGATTAACAACACTCTGACAGTGCCTGTGAATTTCTTCTTGCCTAACAGCTATGGCTTGTACAATATGGCAGGAAACGTCAATGAGTGGGTTAAGGATGTATATCGTACAGCTACGGCTAATGAGGATGAGGTTAACTCTTATCGTGGTAATGAGTTTGAGTCTGATTCTGCATACGCTGAGGATATGTTGTCAAAACATTTTTCTTATCTTTCTAAGGTTGACCGTGATTCAATGCGTAAGGTTCTTATTAACGAGCGTGGCATAATGAAGAATGGTGGCGATTTCAGAGATTTCAAGGATGGTGACAAGCCTTCTTCTCTTCAGGATTCTGTATTGGTTTACATTGATGCAACACCATTGGAAAAGGCTAATATGATTACCAATACAAGGAGAGTGTATAAGGGTGGAGGTTGGAAGGATCGTCCAATGTGGCTTAATCCAGGCAACAGAAGGTCTCTTGAACAGAAAAGATCGACCAACGATATTGGTTTCCGTTGCGTGATGAGTGCTGTTGGCGGCAATGAACATGATCGTGAGTTATATCATGATTAAATAATAATCCAGGTAAAAAAGGGCGGGTGCTAAAAAGCCCGCTTTTTTAATTTGTAAATGATAAATGAAAGTGATGATGGGTACTATTGCCGTTGACGTGGTATCTGTTGTCAGTAGAATGATAAAAAATGGAAAAGATTGAGAGAACAGAGATTGTTAACCTGTTGAAAAGAACAGATTACGGAGCAAAAGTGAATGTCAAAGGATGGGTAAGGACTCGTCGTGGCAACAAAAACGTAAGTTTCATCGCTATGAACGATGGAAGCACTATAAATAATGTGCAGATCGTGGTTGATATGGCAAAATTCAACGAGGAAGAGTTGAAACCTATCACAACTGGTGCAAGCCTTTCTGTCAATGGAGTCTTGGTAGAGTCAATGGGAAAAGGTCAGAGTGTGGAAATACAGGCTGATGAGATACATATTTATGGTACTGCTGATCCTGAGAAATATCCTTTGCAGAAGAAAGGCCACACTATGGAATATTTGCGTGAGATAGCGCATCTTCGTCCAAGAACTAATACTTTCGGTGCGGTTTTCAGAATACGCCATAACATGGCCATGGCAATCCATACTTATTTCCATGAAAGAGGCTATTTCTATTTCCACACACCACTGATTACAGGTTCAGACTGTGAGGGCGCTGGTCAGATGTTCCAAGTCACAACCAAGAACCTTTACAATTTGAAGAAAAACGAGGATGGCAAGATAGATTATTCTGATGACTTCTTTGGCAAGTCTGTCTCTCTGACTGTTTCCGGCCAGTTGGAAGGTGAGCTGGCTGCAACTTCTCTTGGCAAGATTTATACTTTTGGCCCTACATTCAGAGCTGAAAATTCAAACACACCACGCCATTTGGCTGAGTTCTGGATGATTGAACCTGAGATTGCTTTCTATGAGATTGAGGAGAACATGACACTTGCTCAGGACTTCATCCAGCATTGCGTGAGATGGGCTCTCGAACATTGCAAGGAGGATATTCAGTTCCTCAATGACATGTTTGACAAAGGACTTATTGAACGTCTGAACTTTGTCATCAACAATGATTTCAAACGATTGACTTATACTGAAGGTGTCGAGATACTGAAGAAAGCTGTTGCTGATGGACATAAGTTTGAGTTCCCTGTTGACTGGGGTACAGACCTGCAATCAGAACATGAGAGATACCTTGTTGAGGAGCATTTCAAAAAACCTGTTATTTTGACAGATTATCCAAAAGAAATCAAGTCATTCTACATGAAACAGAATGATGACGGCAAGACTGTACGTGCTATGGACGTGCTTTTCCCAAAGATTGGCGAGATTATCGGTGGTTCACAGCGTGAAGAAGACCTTGAAAAACTGACTTGCAGGGCAAAGGAAATGGGTGTGCCTGACAAGGATATCTGGTGGTATCTTGATACACGTCGCTTTGGTACTGTTCCTCACAGCGGTTTCGGACTTGGTTTCGAACGTCTGATGCTATTTGTCACTGGTATGCAGAATATTCGTGACGTGATACCATTCCCAAGAACTCCAAATAACTGCGAGTTCTGATGAACTATTCTGAGTTGCTCAATCCGTCGCAGTTGGCGGCTGTAGAGAATACCGATGGTGCTTCTGTCATTGTGGCGGGGGCAGGGTCTGGCAAGACGAGAGTCCTGACTTATAAGATTGCTTATTTGATAGAACAGGGAATACCTGCCGACAACATTCTGGCATTGACTTTTACAAACAAGGCGGCCAGAGAGATGAAGAGCAGAATATCAGATGTAGTTGGATATAGACAGAGCCGTCCGATATGGATGGGCACATTCCATTCCATATTTTCAAGAATATTGCGGATTGAGGCTGAGAAAATCGGCTTCACTCCGCAATTCACTATCTATGACACTCAGGATTCTAAAAGTCTCGTAAAGAGTATTATCAAGGAATTGGCTTTGGACGAGAAGGCGTATAAGCCGGGTTCTGTACAGAACAGAATTTCTGCTGCCAAAAACAATATGTTTGGTCCGAGAGAATATAATGCCAACAAGGAGGTTAAACTTCAGGATAACAATCGTAATATGCCTGCCATGGCAATGATATATGAAAAGTATCAGAATAAATTGACTCAGAGCAATGCCATGGATTTTGATGACTTGCTGATGAAGACGGCTGAGTTATTAAGCAGAAATCCTGAGGTACTTGAGTTTTATCAAGACAGATTCCAGTATATATTGGTGGATGAGTATCAGGATACAAATAAAGTTCAGCACCAGATTGTGATGATGCTGGCTCGTAAGTATGGTAATGTATGTGTCGTTGGTGATGATGCTCAGAGTATATATTCGTTCAGAGGTGCGGAAATTGAGAATATCTTGTCGTTCAGGACACAGTTTGCCGATTGCAAGATGTTCAAACTTGAACAAAACTACCGTTCCACACAGACAATCGTCAATGCAGCCAATTCGCTGATAGCAAAAAACAGCAGGCAGATCAGGAAAAATGTCTATAGCAAACTTGATGTTGGCAAGAAGATACGTGTGAAAGAGAATGTCGATGATTTTGGTGAGGCAAAGTTTGTATGCGAGGATATAGAAAAGAATGTCAATGGCAGATATGCCGACTATAAGGATATTGCAGTACTATACAGGACCAATGCACAGAGTAGGGTGCTGGAAGATTGCTGCAGGAGAATGAGAATACCATATAAGATATATGGAGGACTCTCTTTCTATCAGCGTAAGGAGATAAAGGACGTGATAGCCTATCTTCGCTTGATTGTCAATCACGAAGATGGCGAAGCGTTCAAGAGAATAATCAATGTGCCAGCAAGAGGTATCGGTGCAACGACACAGCAGAAACTCATTGATGCAAAGAATGCCAACCCGCAGATTGATATGCTGGAAATTCTGAGATTGCCAAATGAATATGGTGTTGGACTGAATAAAGGAGCTGAAAAGAAAGTGTCTGACTTTGGTGAGATGATTGGAAATCTTTCAAAAATGGTGGAAGAGGAAAAAGACGCTTATTCTATTGTTGACAGTGTGATGATGGACAGTGGGTTGATGAAAGATGCGGCTCAGGATATTTCGGTTGAAGGAATATCCAGAAAGGAGAATCTTCAGGAGTTTGTCAGTTCTGTGCATGAGTTTTGCGACAAACGTGTGAATGATGGAGAAACAGAAATAGGCCTTGTTGATTTTCTCAACGAAGTGGCGTTGATAACAGACCAGGATAATCAATCAAATGAGAATGCAGATACGATTACCTTGATGACAATGCACTCTGCCAAGGGACTGGAATTTGCATACGTATATATAGTAGGACTGGAGGAACAGTTGATGCCAAGTGCGATGGCGATGATGCCAAAAGAGATTGAGGAAGAAAGAAGATTGATGTATGTTGCTGTCACAAGAGCAAAAGAGGTCTGCACAATTAGTTATGCCCAAAGCAGGTTCCTGAATGGACAGCATACTTATCCGAAGCCAAGCAGGTTCATCGAGGATATAGATGAAGAATATCTGGAAAGGCCAGGAAGGAGGAGACATGTTTTTATGTTAGAACCAGAAGTGAAATTTGTTTCTAAAAAAGAGACTCGTTCTGAAAAAGTGGTGAGCGATGAAGTGTTGACGAATGTTGAAGAAGGAATGCGTGTGAGACACAGTAAGTTTGGCGATGGAACGGTAATCGAAGTGCAGAACGGAGGAGATAGGGCAAGAGTGTCGTTTGACGAGGTGGGAGAGAAGACGTTGATATTGAAATTTGCAAGATTGAACAAGTTGGAATAATGCACTGATAATCATTGTGCTGTAATGTAAATACTGCGAAATGGGAAAATTATTTGTAAAAACATTTTGCAGACTGAGAAAATAATTGTACCTTTGCTGCGGAATTGAAATCGACCTATACATTTTATTATATATTATACTAACCACCGCATGAAATAGCCTTTTAACCACCTGAGACATTGATGTTTTAGATTGTAATTAAGATTAGTTCTGCGTAACAAACAACCTATTTATTTTATGGAAGCAAAACAAGCAAATGCACAAAAAAGTGCGTTGGGTAAGTTCGGAGAGTCACTGGCATGTAACTATTTGTCGGATTTAGGCTACTCAATTGAAGAACGAAACTACAGATTTCATCACAAAGAGCTCGACATTGTTGCGAAAGACAAGGATGTTTTCGTGATAGTTGAAGTTAAAACACGTTCAGCAAATTCTATGTTCGATGGTTCATGGTCAATAAACCGGCAAAAAATCAGCAACGTCACAACTGCAGGATTTGCATATGCCAGAGCACATCTGCCTAATGGTGGAGTGAGGTTTGATGCTGTTATCTGTCAACAGAATATAGATGGTACGTTCACAATTACGCATGAGAAGAATGCCTTTTGTGCACCTTGGCGAACATATTGAAAGATAACAAATTTTCGCCTGCCATTTATTTTTTCATTTTTCGGAGGTTCTCCTGATATGATGAATTGTCTAAAAGTTCGGAGTGGAATTGTCTAAAAGTTCGGAGTGAAACTGTCTAAAAGTTCGGAGTGGAATTGCCTAAAAGTTCGGAGTGAAACTGTCCAAAAGTTCGGAGTTAAACTGTCTAAAAGTCCAGAGTAGTGAGTATAATATTCTGTAAATTAGTGTGATAAAAAGTCTGTAATTTATTTGGGCGTAAAAGAAAAAAGTTGTAACTTTGCAATCGAAAAAATAGTGCTTTTTTATGGAATATTTGAGTAGAATTAGTGATTGTGTATTAGAAGAAAGATTGCAGAGTAGTGGTGCGGTACTGATAGAAGGACCCAAGTGGTGTGGAAAGACATCTACTGGTGCACATGCGGCAAAAAGCATAGCTTACCTGCAAGACCCTGACAAGAGGGAACTCTACAGGAAGATGGTTGACTCGAAACCATCGTTGTTGCTACAGGGAAAAACGCCAAGATTGCTTGACGAGTGGCAGACAATGCCGATATTATGGGATGCTGTGAGATTTGCTGTTGACCAGAGACAAGCGATGAATCAGTTTATACTGACAGGCTCTGCAACACCTTTGTCTGGAGCAGTGAGCGCAGTTATCGAGCATTCGGGTGTCGGTCGTATAGCGAGACTGAGAATGTATCCAATGTCGTTGTGGGAGTCAAGAGAATCAAACGGTCAGGTGTCACTGTCTGCTTTGTTTGATAAAACGCAGGAAGAAGTGTTGATTGAAAACAAATTGACACTGCAGGAAATGGCGTTCGCATTATGCAGGGGTGGTTGGCCAGGTTCGCTTATTTTGTCGGACAAAAAGGCTTTGCAAGTGGCATACAATTATCTTGAGGAGTTGATAGAACTTGACATACAGAGGTTGGATGACGTGGATAGAGACCCAGGCAAGGTCAGGGCTGTGCTTAGAAGCTATGCCAGAAACGTCTCCACATTGACACCTGCAAGCACAATAATGCAAGATGTCAGAGCCAATGATATGTCTGTGACTGACAAAACGTTGTCTAATTACCTCAATGCGTTAAGACGGCTTTTTATCGTTGAGGACTTGAAGGCATGGAGACCTTCGTTGAGAAGCAAGACTGCAATAAGAAGTGCTGACAAGAGACATTTTGTTGACCCAAGTATAGCTGTTGCCTTGTTGGGGCTGACCCCAAAGAGTATGTTCGATGATTTCAATTTGTTTGGGTATCTATTCGAAGACATGTGTGTCAGGGATATGAGGGCATATGTGCAGAGTATTGGCGGAGAAGTATATCATTATCATGACTTTGATGAGTTGGAGGCAGATATGGTGATAAGACTGCATGATGGACGCTGGGCACCTGTCGAGGTTAAGATGGGTAATAAGGAAATCGAGACTGCTGCATTGCATCTGCTGAAACTGAAAAACAGGATTGATACGTCAAAAGTAGGAGAACCGTCATTTATGATGGTGCTTACGGCAGGAGAGTATGGCTACAGACGGCAGGATGGTGTATGGGTAGTGCCAATAGGAAGTATGAAAAATTGATAATCAATAGTATAAGATATGTTAGTTAAAGTTTATGCGGCAGCATTGATAGGCATCAAGGCTTTGGAGGTGACTATTGAGGTGAACGAGACAATAGGTACTGGTGGTGCACTGGTTGGATTGCCAGATAAGGCAGTTACTGAGAGTAGGGAAAGGATTTTCTCTGCCTTGAAATACAGTAAACTACCTGTTCCTACACATCCGCAGGTGATAAACATGGCACCAGCTGACGTTAAGAAAGAGGGGGCTGTCTATGACCTGCCAATAGCCATAGGAATGGTGGCTGCTGATAATGCATTGTGTCCGGATAAACTGAAAGACTACATGATAATGGGCGAATTGTCACTCGACGGTTCTCTCAATCCTATTCATGGCGCATTGCCTATAGCAATATTAGCTAAGGAGAAAGGATATCGTGGCGTTATTCTGCCTGTTGGCAACGGACGTGAGGCTGCTGTTGTTGATGGACTTGATGTCATTGCTGCCGAGAATATTACTGATGTGTTTGAATTTCTTGCCGGCACTAAGATCTTAGAACCGTTAAGGATAGATGTCGCCAGAGAATTCGGAGAACAATATGAGAATTTCGGTGTTGATTTCAGCGAAGTCAGAGGACAAGAGTCTGTGAAACGTGCATTGGAAGTTGCTGCTGCAGGAGGTCATAACATACTGATGGTTGGTCCTCCTGGAGCAGGAAAAAGTATGATGAGTAAGCGGTTTGCCACTATACTGCCACCATTGACATTGGAAGAGTCGTTGGAAACAACCAAAATACATTCTGTTGCAGGGAAAATGGAGAGTGGAGTAGGGTTGATAACCCGTCGTCCATTCAGAAATCCCCACCATACAATTTCCATGACTGCACTTGTCGGAGGTGGCACTATTCCGCAGCCAGGTGAGATATCTTTGGCGCATAATGGAGTACTGTTTTTGGACGAGTTGCCTGAGTTCCAGCGTAGTGTGCTGGAGGTTATGCGTCAGCCGTTGGAGGATAGGAAGATTGTTGTTGCGAGGACAAGAATGACAGTGGAATATCCTGCATCATTTATGCTTGTAGCATCTATGAATCCTTGCCCGTGTGGCTACCATAATGACCCTACACATGAATGTCGATGCACTCCTGGTGAGATTCAACGATATTTGGGTAAAATTTCAGGGCCATTGTTGGATCGTATAGACTTGCAAGTTGAAATAGTGCCTGTGCCTTTTGTAAAACTGTCTGAGCAGAAAGATGGAGAAAGCTCTGCTGTCATTAGGGCAAGGGTTGTGGCGGCAAGGACAATACAGACAAAACGTTTTGAAGGAGTGGAGGGCGTTTATTGCAATGCCCAGATGACCCCTCGTCTGATACGTAAATACTGTGTGCTTGACGATAAGGGTAATGCTGTGCTTAACAAGGCTATGGATAAATATGGGCTCTCGGCAAGGGCATACGACAGGATTTTAAAACTGTCAAGAACCATCGCTGATTTGGAAGGCGTTGAGCAAATAGCTTCTAAGCATGTGCTTGAGGCAATAACATACCGAAACCTTGACAGGGCAGGATGGGCGGATTGAAAGTACTTGCTATGACACTGCATATTCATATTGTTTTTAGGTAAATTCAAATAATATCCTTGCTTTTGTGGCCAGAATTCAAATTCAATTTGAAATCTGGCCACAAATATTTCATTTGTAGGTATTATATACTTTTTTGGGTAAATTATTTTATTGTTAGTTCACTTTCTTCCGTGCTTATGCAACTATATTACAAAAGCTGTTCGTTCTTTTGACGCGTCACGGATGGCAAATTATACGTTAAACTCAAAAAATTAGTAAACAATGAAAACAATCTATTTTACAGTTGCAATGTTGCTGGCGTTTGCATGTTGCATTAATGCCCAGACATCATCCGAACACACCATTGAATACGAGACTCCTTACACTGATACACTTGTCGTAGAGAAGGACTATTACCATATAGGTGTAAAGGGACGGGTATTCACATCTTTCGACCTGCTATTCTCAAAAGTTTGCACGCAGGTGACTCTTACAAAGGTGAGCGAGCGGAATGCTACGACATTCTCGCTGTCCAAAACCGATAACAAGTATGTCATGTATGTGATAAGAGAAAAAGTCAGAAGCAATGACAAAAAGCAAATTATCACCACGTCGGACTGCAAAGAGATAACCAAATGGATCATGGAGACCACCATGAATGGTTCGCCAGTTTACATTTTCTATAATAAGGAGAGCCGTAAATGGTACGGTTGCGTAATTAAATAAAGATACGTGGAGAAGACCTATCTTGAAATATACGACATTCTGGTACATAGAGCCACTTCCATCGTTGGAAATGACGAGGATGCACGCGACATTGTGCAGGACGTTTACATCGCAATAAGCAATAACGAGGCAGTGAAAAATGTTACACGAAACAAGCGCGGGTATCTATATGGAATGGTGACGAATATGTCCAGAATGTTTCTGCGGGACAAGCAGAAACATTTCGAAATCGAAACTAATGTGATTCCGATTAATGTTGCGGATTCTGACGTTCCATCGTTTTGCATTGATGAACTGCTATCGTCTCTGACCGAACTGCAACAGAACGTAGTCCGCCTCCACGATATCGATGGATGCTCATGCCTTGAGATTGCATTCATATTAAAAAGAACTCCAATTGCTGTAAAAAAGCAACTTGCATTGGCTCATAAAAAACTGAAAGAGACAAACAACTATGGAAAGAATCGATAAATTTCTGGATGCATTCTATGCGGGGAGTATAGGACAGCGCGACCTTGAAACACTTTTCGACTCATTTCTCAATGATGCAGAAGTGCGTGACAAACGACCTGAAGATGCGAAAATCATCATTCCGCTGGCTTTGGCAAGAAAAGACGCAAAACAGGTTACAAGCAGGATCTGGCGTGTGGCAGCAGCCATTGTTGGCATATTGCTGTTAGTTGGCGTTGTTACCACATACGTTCTCGACCAGCAGACCAGAGTCTATTCGACTGACGAGAATTGCGATATGATATGTGCTGAAGAATGGTTGAATAAGACAATTGAGACCGCACTATGAAAAAGATTGTTATGTTTATTGTTTTGTTATTCTGTCTGTTCGTCTCTACAAAAACGACATTCTATAATAACTTCGAGCATCGTGACGAGGTGGATAAAGTTGTGTGTATTCGCAACTACAGGATCGAAGACGAGAAAGTGGATGTCACACTTGTCCATGCAAAGGACAGCGTTTCTTTCTGCAAACTTATGTCGGAATTGGGTTTGCCTTATCCTGAAAATGACTATCGTATAGGTGCGCTGATGTGCGTCAGAAACAACAATGATCCACGGCAGGAACAGCCTTCGGTTAATGGTACAGTATCATTGAAAGGTGCCTGTCTCATAGGAGCATCTGAGTCAGAACACACAATTTACGTCTTTCACAATCTACAGAACAAAGATCGTTTAGGAAAAATAATAAGCTATATTCTGGAGAAGCATGTAAATCATCTACCATTCTGAATCATATTGATGATATTCTGTTTGAAGCTTTTTTTACTCGAAAGCGATTTGGTCAAAGCAAAGGAGGAATATAACTGTTGCATATGTATTGATGGGCTGGTAGTATGTGAATGAAGAGATGGTGAGAGTTCAGCTTATACGGAATTCTGCGTGCTGATGATAAAGGTAATGGTAATGCTGTGCTGAATAAAGGCCATGGGTAAGTATGGACTTTCTACAAGGACGTATGATAGGATATTGAAGTTGTCTGGAACCATCATTGATTTGTATGGAGCTGAACAGATGACTTTTAAGCATGTGCTTGAGGTAATAATTTATCGAAACCTTGACAGGTCAGGATGGGCGGATTGAAAAATAATTCTATTTTTTTGCTCAATTCAAAAAATATCCTTATCTTTGTGGCCAGATTTCAAATACGATTTGGAATCTGGCTGCTTATATTGTAATGATATGTATAATAGGGATTTATCCATTGGTCTTTTGGAGTTATCGGTGAAATGGCCGGTGATTTCTTTGACTGGACCTCGTCAATCAGGCAAGACGACACTGTGTAAAATGACATTCCCAGATTATGATTATGTCAATCTGGAGCATCTCCCAACACGAGATTTGATACAATCTGACATGGAATTATTTCTTGACCAGCATAAGAATGGCTTGATAATTGATGAAGCACAGCACCTTCCCGAATTATTTTCATATATTCAGGTCAAGGTGGATCAGAACAAGGATTTGAGATACATCCTCACTGGTAGCAGCGATTTTCTTATGATGCAAAACATAACGCAGTCGCTTGCTGGTAGGGTTGCTGTAAAAAGGTTGCTGCCACTTTCCATATCAGAATTGGGTGACACAACTGATTATTCTACAGATTCCCTGATGCTTCGTGGCTTCTATCCTGCCGTCTGGGGTGATGGCAGAGAGGCAAAAGATGTTTATGAAAGCTATTATGAGACATACTTGGAACGTGATGTGCGACAAATCATAAATGTTCAGAATCTGTCGGCCTTTCGTTTGTTTGTAAGGATTTGCGCAAGTCGTATAGGAGGGGAATTCAATGCCTCGGCAATCAGTAACGAATGTGGAGTTAGCAGTCAGACTATCAACAATTGGATGGGTATCCTTGAAACATCGTACACAGCATTCCGCCTTCAACCATTTTACCGTAACATTGGCAAACGTCTTACGAAAACGCCAAAACTATATTTTTATGATGTGGGATTAGTTTGCTGGTTGCTCGGAATACGCAACGAGCAAGACCTTTCAACGCATCCTCTTCGCGGAAATATTTTTGAGAATATGGTTGTTGTGGAGTTTCTGAAAAACAGATTCAATGATGGAGAAATGCCGAACATCTATTTCTATAGGGACAAAAGTCAACGTGAGGTTGACATCGTTCAGGAAGAAGGGTTGAAAATCCGTTGTTTTGAAATTAAGTCTGGCAAAAGTTTCCATTCTGAATGGTTTGACAATATTAAATATTTGCAATCGCTTATGTCAGAGAGCGTTGTTGGCACTGCTGTGATATATGACGGTATTCAGGAACAAAAATCTCAATTCAATGGATTGATTAATTTCAGACAGATTGCAGACTAAAGACATTAAATATTTTTGTTCTTAAATGAAGGAAAACGGGACTATTACAAAATTGGATGGAGATACTGTGTGGTTGACGCAGGCACAAATGGTTGAACTTTTTGCTGTTGATAGAACAACACTTTGACGACATATTCGAAATGTTAATAAATGTGGAGAATTGGATGAAGGTGCAACTTGTGCAAAAAATGCACAAGTTCAATTGGAGGATAAGAGAAATGTGACTCTTATAATTTCGTATTACCATCTTGATATGATTCTATTTGTGGAATATAGAGTAAATAGCAAGAATGCTATAGCATTTCGCCAATAGTCTAACAAGATATTGAAAGAATACATCATCAAAGGTTATGCTGTCAATGAAAAGATAAAACTGCAAATATCTCAATTGCTTTTCAATAAGAGACTTAAAACAATATGAAAATACTTTTTGTATGTCACGGAAATATATGCAGGTCGGTAATGGCGGAGATGGTGCTGAAACAGATGCTTCGTGAAAGGAATGTCGAAGGTGTTGAAGTGGATTCTTGTGCCACGAGCCGTGAGGAGATTGGCAATGGGATATATCCGCTGGCAAAGGCTTGTCTTGAACGTCATGGAGTAAGTTTGGAAAGGCACGTTGCTCGGCAGATTACGTCAGATGACATTGCAGAGAGCGACATGATTTTCGTGATGGACAAAAATAACTTGAGGAACCTCGAACACATGTTCGGCAGAGATGTGGCTTGTGCAGGCAAGATAAGGATGCTGATGGAGATTACTGGCAATCACAGAGAAGTGGCTGACCCTTGGTACACAGGGGACTTCGAGGCTACTTATCGCGATGTGGTAGCAGGTTGTGAGGCGATTAATGAATGCGTAGGATGATGAATTGGTTGCGCGAAAAATGGAATTGTTTAATCGAACGTTATTGGATACTTCCTGTAACGTTAGTAGTGCTTGGATGCATTGTGTCTGCACTTATTGTCATCGCTATTCCCATTCGTTGGTTAATGATTGCTGTAAATGAAGTGGGGAATGTGTTTTCTTACTTGTCTATCCTGTGTTTATTATTGATGTTGCCCGCAATTGTTTACGCTTTTTTGAAAAATAAAGCAATAGGCTTTCGAACTCTTCTGACAAATGCGATTGCTGCGGTTGTTTGGTTAATAATGGTAGTAATAGCAGGACTATTAAATCCTGATCCATACGCCTATATGCATCCTATTCCGAACGGACTTTCATACGAAATACCTATCGATGGAATGAATGATTGTTATTCGGAGGCAATAGAATCCGATAGTGACACGTGGCTACAAGTCTCCACTCAATATGCAGGTCTCTTTGAATATACGTTTTATTACCCGAATCTGCCGGAGGGCGATATATTTCTTCGTTGTTATGAGGCTGGAACCAACGAGCCCTTATCGGCTGACCAAATAGAAGCAAAGACGATTACTCTGAATATTGCCGACACTTCTTTTTGCTGTAGGGTTTATAAGCAGGAATTCACTATCTACGAAGGAAATGCGCAACAATATTATGTGGCCCGAATGGAGGTTTGGTTCCGCGATGCATCCACTAAACAAGAAACGAAACTGGCAGAAAAATACTACCGAGTGGATGGGTATGAACACTAAGAAAATACTGCTGTCTGTACGATGGCGAAATTAATGAAAAAGTGAATGCAGAGTATTTATATTATTACCTCATAGCTGTCAATGTGCTGGCTTTTGCCATGTATGGTGTGGATAAACTGAAAGCCAGACATCATTGGTGGCGCATTCCAGAATGGGTATTGATTATGGCTGCTGTAGTTGGCGGAAACATTGGGGCATTTATTGGAATGAAGTGTTTTCACCACAAGACCATGAAGCCTCTTTTCCGATTTGGAGTTCCGGCAATACTGTTGCTTCAGATTGCAGCGTTGGCATATATATGGTTAAATACAAAATAATTCAACATATTATGGGTACAATTATCTTAGGTTCGTTATGTATTCTGTATGGGCTGTTTACATTATATGCCCGACTGGCAGGACATGTGTCATGGCTGAAAAACTGCCTGCCATGCAGGAGCGATATGGCAAGAAATGGGGAAATGTCATTCATGTGACAGCTTATACATTTGTTCCTCTCTGGATGGGTGCTTTTTTCTTGTTCGAATATTTCGTCAACCATATTGATTTCTTTTGTCTATAATAAGACAATATACTGATATGATATCTTACAAACGTCATCAGTTCAGACCTGAGAGATGTGAACCCAGGCCAATGTCATTCGAACCAGAATCTGATTTTGGAACGTCTTTCAAGAACTACCTGAAGGATAGGTTCACTATTCCGTGGTATGGGTATGCGGTGTTTGCCATAATGCTTGCCGTAACGTGCTTTTTTGCGGGATGGACAGTTATTCTCATACTTTGTATCATACCAATTGGTTACGTTTGCGCAGCTCTATATACTGCCAAGGTGTACCGTGATTTGTATATGGCAGATTCCACCATTGTTGTTGATGAGGAAGGCGTGCATTATGCAGTTGTCTTACCCGAAGACAACGATGGACTGACACGTGATGATATTGAAGACCAAGGGAAGATAACAGTCCGATACACTTCGTCATCTGCATGGCAGGGACTGAACGAGATTCGTGTGTTCGACGATTTTATTGTCCTTCGGTTCATTGCAACGAGCAAACTTAGGATAGTGTATATTCCAATGGCAAATGAGGAATATAAGGATGAGCAGCTAAACAACATTCTCGCCTATTGGGATGCTGCAGCCGACAATGTTCCGAAAGGATTCGACAGGCGACTTTTGCTATTCATATTGATTGTGGTCATGATAGTCCTCAAGTTCCTCCGACACAGATATATGAATTGATTGAAGCGTTTGTTTTCAGAACAAACTGCCATCTCAGACAAACTGCTGTCACGGAAAATGCTTGTCAGTCTGTCATGACAAAAAGGTTTTGAATGTGTTGACTCACGAAAAGTAGACACAAATGGTAGAAAAAAAACGGAAAAACTTGTCAGAATGAGATAAAAGCATTACCTTTGCACTTTCTTAGCGGTTGGAGCAGGAGTGAGGAGCTTGCTCCGAACGTAAGCTCCAACCGCTAAGAAAGTGAGCGGCGAGTCCGTACCATTTTACCGTAAAGGAGACTTTTTATGGCAAAGCATTTAAATCCTCTT
>JAZRYS010000014.1:0-4230 GCA_045600865.1 Candidatus Aphodosoma sp. | reverse complement strand
CATTTAGATGGTACGTACGGTGAAAATAAATGTGTCGTCCTTACAGGACTTAACCAGGATAACAACCTCATACACAGGGCTCACGCCCTGCGCTGGTATGTGCCGCCCTTTCAGGGCTAATACTTGCGAAACTTGAATAATCTAAAATATAGGAATATCCTATTGAAATCTTTGAATTAATGTGGTGGTTTTCTGCATAATCAGAGAACCACCACATTATTTTTAAAAAAATTCACAAAACATATACTCTATTTGAAAAAATTGTTGTAACTTTGCAACGTGAAATAATATTTTGGAGAAGAATATTCGCAAACATATACAATTAACATATTATTCACTTTAATTTATTCATTATGAAGAAGTTATTACTTGGTATGCTCTTCGCTGCCATCACGTTGTTTACGTGTGTGGTGCAGACGAATGCGCAAAATACCGTAACTGTCAACAATGGAACAGAGACTAATGCTAGTGTTCCTGCTTATCTCTACATGTGCGATAATGCGTACCAACATTCGCAGTTTATTGTTCCTGCCAGTGAACTCTCGGCTGCAAATGGTCAAGCATTGACGTCAATGGTGCTGTATCTTGAGACAGCAGCATCAACGTCTAAAGATTTCACAAACAATTGGGTGATAACCCTTGCTGAGACCACAGAAACCAGTTTTACTGATTTCGTCAGTGTCTCTACAGGTTCAGTAGTTTACACTGGAACCATTGACTGGCACAGCACTACTCCAACCATCAATTTCGATGGCGAGTATGTATATGGAGGTCAGAATCTTATCGTGGATTTCCACTACTCTGCAAGTTCCAGCTCATGGGATATTGGTAAGAATTTTTATGGAGTAGCTACCATTGGAGGTTCTGTGGCAGCTTATGGTAGTTCTGAACCAACAACTGGCACTGTGAACGATTTCTCGCCTAAAGCCACTTTCTCTTACCAAACACCTGCAACTTGCCAAAAACCTACTCAACTTACTGTTGAGGACATTACTTCAGACGAGGCATATTTCTCATGGACACCAAGTTATCTGAATGAGGAGGAGTGGCAGTATCTCTGCATCCCTGCAAGTGATACTCCAAACTGGTCAACTGCTGAAAATTGGGCTATGAACAATATATTTGTCGAGAATCTCACACCTAACACAACCTACAAGTTCTACGTTCGTTCTTACTGCTCGGAAACAGACCAGAGTAGTGCAACATCAATAGAATTCAGGACTCTCTGTGGTGCAGTAACCCCTGAGCAACTCGGCATGATCGGCTTTGAGGCAAGCGAAGGCTTCGTAGATGGCTCAGGCAATCTGAACAACTCTAACTGCTGGTATGCTGGCAACTTTGTTGCCCCTACAAACAATAGCTATATTCCATACGTATATTCATATAACGGTTATAACAGCGACAATTGTTTGAGACTCACTGCATATATTTCAAGAACGGCAAGCTATGACTCTGCTTACGCAATTCTTCCAGAACTCACATTCCCTGCTGGTAATATCACTAACTACCACATGACCATGCGAATCCGTAAGTACAACAATTCATCTACTTACAGTGATACTTTGTATGTGGCTGTTCTGACAGACCCTGCACAACCTCGCAATTTCCAGATAGTTGATACCATAATCTCTACATCCAATGAGTATTCTTTGGTTGACGCTTCATTTGCTTCTTGCACAAACAACGGCAACTACATCATGCTCTTTGCCGTTTGTCCTGCTTCTGCAGCTGTGCCTATATACGCTTCGTTCTATGTTGACAACATTCAGGTTAAGCAGAGCAAACTGACAGCAACCCCAACCAACCTTGCAGTGAACAACATCCAGCCAAGGTCAATGGAAGCTTCATGGACAGGTTCAAACAACGCACGCGTGATGCTCGCCACAAGCATTGTTGACAATCCTGACACATATACTGAGTGGGTTGTTGATACAACTGTCAGCACAAACCCTGCAACAATCGACATCGAGCCTGCAACAAGATACGTCATGTACGTTCAGTGCTTCGGTGCAGATACCAGCGAAATCAGTACTACTCCTGTAGCATTCGAGAGCGGTTGCGAGCCTCTGGCAAATTTCCCATGGATTGAAGATTTCGAAGACTCTGAAACATACGAAGATTTCGATAAAACATGCTGGACTAACCTCCATACCGAAGGCGAAAACACTGACGTTGCAACTATCGAGGGATCACGTAATGGCAAAAACAATACACATCAACTCAAGTTTAGCAACTATAGCGATTCAGGCGAGGTTGTTGTCGTCACATTGCCTCAGTTCAACATCCCTACAGCTAATGCTTACGAGTTTGCCATCTCGGTTTATCGTACAAACGATGCTTATCCTAACCTTGTCAACGACGGTGTATATGTAATCACTGACAACGCTACTGGCGATGGCTTTGACACATTATATATACCTCGCAACATCACCAACCCTGGTACTGTCGGCACTGAGAACTACGACGACTGGTACACATATTCTGTTGTATTGCCAAAGGCTGGCGTGAACACCATCAAGGTACGTCACTTCTCAGGGGGCGGTATTTCAATGCATGTTGACGACTTTACAGTACGTGCAATCCCTGCATGTGCACAGGTACGCCACCTCGCTACTACTGACGTCCAGCCACGTCAGGCATCTCTCGGATGGGATGCAACAGGCGCTGCAAACTACCAGGTTGTTCTGACAACTGAGGAAATCAATCCTGACACTCTTGCAACAGTTCCTGACAGCCTCATCGTTTACAACAACAGCACAATCACTACCAATACAGCAGTAGTAACAGGTCTTGTTTCTACAGTTATGTATTATGCTTACGTCCGTGGTATCTGTGGTGCTGAGAATGGCGCATGGGCTTCCTCTATCTCGTTCCGCACCCCATGCGAGGACCTCACTATCACAGCAACTGATATTTATTCTCAGGGCTTCGAGGGTCTTGAGGACAAAGTTCGCTATGTGCCATGCTGGGACTTCATCGTTTACGATCCTTCAGCTTACGCACAAGGCAGCGACCAGATGATTGTAGCCACTACAAAGTCTCGCACACACGAAGCTCGCACAGGCTCAATGCTCTTCACATACGGTAACCCTTACGGTGCTTACAATGGAGCAAACGACACTTCAATCATGGTTCTCCCTCAGACCACGAACAACGTTCAGGATCTCCGTCTGAAATTCTGGTTCACTTGTCCTGTTTCTTCTGCCGGTGACAACAGCCCTCTATATTTCGATACTCTCGTTGTCGGTGTAATCACTGACATCGCCGACAGGACATCATTCACTCCAGTGGCTAAGTTCCACGCAGACGAAAGCGGTGTTTATCAACTCGCAGAGACTATGTTCGACGAATATACAGGTCCTCAGGGTCGTATCGCCATCAAACGTATCCCTGTATATTATCATCCATATAGTACGATGAATCAGTATTGGGGCTCTATCATCGACGATGTGACAATCGACCTTGCCCCTACCTGCAAGAGGGTTACAGACGTTGTTGCTTCAGACGTGACTGACATTACCGCAAAACTTTCGTGGAAGGCTACAACTGCAACTTCTTACAACGTAATCGTTGCTGACACTGCTATTGATGCAGACAATATCGATTCAATTGCAACAACGCACATCGTAACTGCTGTTTCTGTCGCTGTGGATACCGTCAACCTTGTAAGCCTTCAGCCATTGACCACATACTATGCATACATCATAGGCGACTGCGGTAACGGCGACATCGCTGACGCGTCGGCTGCTTGCCAGTTCACAACCGCTATGACTGCACCTTATTTCCAGGACTTCCAGGATGTTGCCCCTGCTTTAGCTATGCCTTCTGAACTTACCCAGTATAGGACCAACAACCATGTTGACTCTTTGCTTGATGATGGTAACTTCGAGACTCCATCAGTTGTTACTACAAGTGCTTACAATGATTGGGCTCCAAATGATATCTTTACGCCAAATTACACAGTATCAATAGATATCTATGGAGAAGGTTTGTATCGTATGTTGACTACACCTGCAATCGTAATGCATGGCAGTGACAGCTTGCATCTCTCGTTCGACCTCTTCAAGAGCGACTGGAGTTCGTCTCAGTCAGCTGAAGATGGTTACAACTATGATGACTACTTCTATGTACTGCTTGCAAACCCAGAGATGACATCATACGAGATGATAGCATCGTGGACCAACGATACAGTCGGAAAGGGTGATTACAGTCTCCGTGACGACATCAGCG
>JAZRYS010000013.1:0-5915 GCA_045600865.1 Candidatus Aphodosoma sp. | reverse complement strand
GGGCGGCACATACCAGCACAGGGCGTAAGCCCTGTGTATGAGGTTGTTATCCTGGTTAAGTCCTGTAAGGACGACACATTTATTTTCACCGTACGTACCATCTAAATGTGTCGTACCTACGGCACTCTATTAACGTATTTACCATTTTTACACAGGGCTCACGCCCTGTGCTATATTATTTCGCTTTGCGCATTGCCTTTCGCGCCTCGGCAAAACCAAACAAGTTTGATCTTGCTCTCGGCTTGTCGACAATTCGCTCTTACAGAGCTTATTGTGACTTGCGAAACTTGAGTTAGATTATCAATCACCGAGTTTTGCGCAGATGAATTCACGGTTCAGACGTGCGATATTGCTCAGAGAAACGCTCTTTGGACACTCGGCAGCACAGGCTCCAGTGTTGGTGCAGTTGCCAAATCCGAGTTCGTCCATCTTGCCAAGCATAGCCTTAGCACGGCGAGCAGCCTCAACCTTGCCCTGAGGAAGGAGAGCCAGCTGGCTGACCTTTGCAGAGACGAAGAGCATTGCAGAACCGTTCTTGCAAGCAGCAGCGCAAGCACCACAGCCGATGCAGGAAGCAGCATCCATAGCCTCGTCTGCAGCAACCTTGCTGATAGGAATTGCATTTGCGTCAACGCCACAACCAGTGTTGACTGAAACGTAACCACCAGCCTGCATAATCTTGTCGTAAGCACGGCGGTCAACAACAAGGTCCTTGATTACAGGGAAAGCATGAGAACGCCATGGTTCGATGGTGATAGTGTCGCCATCGTTGAAACGACGCATGTGCAACTGGCATGTCGTAACTGCAGTGTCAGGTCCGTGTGGGTGACCATTGATGTAGAGAGAGCACATACCGCAGATACCCTCGCGGCAGTCGTGGTCGAATGCTATAGGTTCCTTGCGCTCTTTGTTTACCAACTGCTCGTTGAGCACGTCAAGCATCTCAAGGAAAGAGCTGCCCTGAGATATATTCTGCAATTTGTAGGTTTCGAATGCGCCCTTTGCCTTTGGACCAGCCTGACGCCAAACCTTTACAGTTATATTAATATTCTTATCCATGATGTTTATGCTTTATAGTTACGAGTTTGACGGGTAATGAACTCATATTCGAGTGGCTCCTTGAGCATCTTAGGTTCAGCATCTTCGCCCTGATACTCCCAACATGAAGCGAACGAGAACTTGTCGTCCTGACGGAGTGCCTCGCCCTCTTCTGTCTGATACTCCTCGCGGAAGTGGCCACCGCAAGACTCCTCACGCATGAGAGCGTCGCGAGCCATGAGGTCACCTATCTCAATGAAGTCAGCAAGACGGAGTGCCTTCTCGAGTTCTACGTTGAAGTCTGCCTTGTTGCCAGGGATGAATACCTCGCTCCAGAATACCTTCTTGAGGTCAGCGATAAGTGCGATACCTTTCTCCAGACCCTCTTTTGTACGACCCATACCGACGTATTCCCACATTATATTACCGAGCTCACGGTGGATTGAATCGACAGAGCGTTTGCCCTGAACCTTCATCAGACGTTCAATCTTATCCTGGATAGCTTTTTCTGCCTCGTCGAACTCAGGACGGTCGGTCGAGAAGCGAGGAACCTGAATCTGGTCTGCCAGGTAGTTCTGGATAGTGTAAGGCAACACGAAGTAGCCGTCGGCCAAGCCCTGCATGAGAGCAGATGCGCCAAGACGGTTGGCACCGTGGTCGGAGAAGTTGGCCTCGCCGATAGCAAAAAGTCCACGGACAGAGGTCTGCAACTCGTAGTCAACCCAGATACCACCCATTGTATAGTGGATAGCAGGGAAGATCATCATTGGAGTCTCGTATGGATTGTCGTCAACAATCTTCTCGTACATCTGGAAGAGGTTGCCGTAACGTGCAGCAACTACATCCTTGCCAAGACGTTCGATAGCATATTTGAAGTCAAGATAAACAGCCAAGCCAGTCTCGTTCACACCGAAACCTGCGTCGCAACGCTCCTTGGCAGCACGAGAAGCAACGTCACGAGGAACGAGGTTGCCGAATGCTGGATAACGACGCTCGAGGTAGAAGTCGCGGTCCTCGTCAGGAATCTGGGTTGGTTTGAGTTTGCCAGCGCGGATAGCCTCGGCATCCTCTTTCTTCTTAGGAACCCATATACGTCCGTCGTTACGCAGAGACTCCGACATAAGGGTCAGTTTTGACTGGAACTCACCATGCTTAGGAATGCAGGTTGGGTGAATCTGAGCGTAGCAAGGGTTAGAGAACCAAGCACCTTTTTTATATACCTGCCAAGCAGCAGAGCCGTTAGAAGCCATTGCGTTGGTTGAGAGGAAGAAGGTGTTGCCATAACCGCCAGTACCGATAACTACAGCATGAGCGGAGAAACGCTCAATCTTGCCTGTCACGAGGTTACGTGCGATGATACCACGAGCACGGCCGTCGATGATTACGAGGTCAAGCATCTCGTAACGAGTGTAGAGAGTTACTGTGCCTTTCTGTACCTGACGAGAGAGGGCTGAGTAAGCACCAAGCAGCAACTGCTGGCCAGTCTGACCTTTAGCATAGAAGGTACGGCTTACCTGAGCGCCACCGAAAGAGCGGTTGTCGAGCAATCCACCGTAATCGCGAGCGAAAGGAACACCCTGTGCGACGCACTGGTCGATGATAGAGTTGGAAACCTCGGCAAGACGATAGACATTAGCCTCGCGAGCACGATAGTCGCCACCTTTTATAGTATCGTAGAAGAGACGATAAACAGAGTCACCGTCGTTCTGATAGTTCTTTGCAGCATTGATACCACCCTGTGCTGCAATAGAGTGAGCACGACGTGGAGAGTCCTGAATACAGAAGTTGAGTACATGGAAACCCATCTCGCCGAGAGATGCGGCAGCAGAAGCACCAGCAAGACCTGTGCCGACGATGATTACGTCCAGTTTACGTTTGTTAGCTGGGTTCACCAGTTTCTGGTGAGCCTTGTAGTTAGTCCATTTTTCAGCCAATGGACCCTCAGGAATCTTGGCAACGACGTTGCCGTCCTTGAGCAATTCTTCTCTTTGTATCATTGTGTGATTTGTTTTTAAGAGGTTAATATTAGCAGCAGCCGAGGCTCATTCCGTAGAAGAATACTACAACAGCTGCAAACATGAGTACAACGATAGTAGAAACTATGTTAGCGATGCATTTCCAGCGTTTCATCCAGATGTTGTTGTTCCAACCGAGAGTGTGCATTGCAGACCAGATACCATGAGTAAGGTGGAACCAGATAGCAGCAAGCCAGATGATGTAGAGAACTACATAGTACCACTGAGAGAATGTGTACATGATGAGTTCTGTGCCATTCTCAGGATAGAAGCCCATGATTTCCTGAAGCTGCATCTTAGCCCAGTAGTTTACCAGGTGAAGACCAAGACCGAGGACAACAACGATACCGAGAACAAGCATGTTGAGAGATGCCCATTCAACCTCTTTCTGGCGGCCAGGAATAGCATAGCGTTCCTTTCCGCGTGCGCGATAGTTCTGGGCATTCAAGATGAAAGCGTACACGATATGAACGCAGACAAGGAATGCCAAGCCAACGGTACCTACGAGAGCATACCAGTTAGCACCGAGGAACTCACAGATGAAATCGTAGCCGGCAGTGCCGTTGACAGCATCGAAGATGGCAACGATGTTCATTGATGCGTGGAACAAAAGGAAGAGAACGAGACATGTTCCTGTCACGCTCATAACCACCTTTCGTCCGATGGAAGAACTTGATAACCAAGACATAATGAATAATTTTTTATTGTTATTATTATTAGAATTCCGTTTCTTGAATTTCAATTTGCAAAATTACAACAAATTTCTTGACTGGCCAAATTTTTTTATGTAACTTTGCAGCGAATTTTCAAGAGGCTTTTTTGAGCATGAAATTAAGGACAGAACACTTGTTCAAAGTTTATGGAAAACGCACTGTGGTCAACGATGTGTCAATCGAGGTTGAACAGGGCGAAATAGTTGGTTTATTGGGTCCTAACGGTGCAGGAAAAACCACTACATTCTATATGACCACAGGACTTGTGGTGCCGCAGAGCGGCAGGATTTTTCTGGATGACGATGACATCACAAGCTATCCGGTATATCGCCGTGCGCAGGCGGGAATCGGTTATCTGGCGCAGGAAGCATCTGTTTTTCGCAAGATGAGCGTTGAGGACAACATCCGTAGCGTGCTTGAGATGACAAAGTTCACAAAGGAGTATCAGAAACAGAAACTGGAGGAACTTATTGCCGAATTTCGTCTTGGCCATGTGCGCAAAAACATAGGCGACCGTCTGTCGGGAGGTGAACGAAGACGTTGCGAGATAGCACGCTGTCTGGCTATTGAGCCTAAATTCATAATGCTTGACGAGCCTTTTGCCGGCGTTGACCCTATAGCAGTGCAGGATATTCAGGATATAGTATGGCACCTGAAAGACAAGAATATCGGTATTCTTATTACAGACCATAACGTGGATGAGACGCTGACGATTACCGACCGTGCCTATCTGCTGTTCGAGGGACACATATTATTCAAGGGAACCCCGCAGGAACTTGCGGACAACCCTGTGGTCAGAGAGAAATACCTCGGGCGTGATTTTGAATTGAAGAAAAAAACTAAAGTAGAGATATAATCATGGGCTTTACAGATTCGTTGAAGAAACTGCTAAACATGAACGAGGAGAGCGGAAACAAGGTGCTCGTTACCGGCGGCCTTGGCTACATCGGCTCTCACACTGTCGTGGAACTGATAGAAGAGGGGTTTCAGGTATGTATTGTCGACAACCTCTCGAACAGCAACATACAGGTGCTGGAGGGTATAACGAACATCACCGAGGTTCGCCCTGTATATGAGAATATTGACTGTTGCGACTTCGTGGCTATGGACAAGTTCCTGACAAGGAATCCGGGAATAAAGTGCATAATCCATTTCGCCGCCTACAAGGCAGTGGGAGAATCTGTCGAGAAGCCATTGCCTTATTTCAGGAATAACCTTCAGTCGATGGTCACGTTGCTCGAGCTTATGCCAATCCACCACATAAATAATATAGTATTCTCTTCGTCTTGCACTGTCTATGGCCAGCCGGACACTCTGCCTGTGAACGAGACCTGTCCTATCAAGCCTGCTCTGTCGCCTTACGGAGCCACCAAGCAGATGTGCGAAGAGATAATCCGCGACACTGTGGCTGCATCAAAAGGCGAGATGAGGGCAATATTACTCCGCTATTTCAACCCTATAGGTGCCCACCCAACGTCTCTCATAGGCGAACTGCCTAATGGAGTGCCAAACAATCTCTTGCCATTCGTTGCACAAACCGCTGCAGGCATACGCAAAAAGCTCAGGATTTTCGGGAATGACTATAACACCCCTGATGGCTCCTGCATAAGAGACTACATTGATGTCGTGGATCTGGCCAAGGCTCATCTGGCAGCAATGAAGAGAATGGACGAGGCAGGTGCGGATTTCGACAGTGTCGAGGTATATAACATCGGTACAGGACGTGGTTTGTCTGTCATTGAAATAGTCGAGAAATTTGAAAGTGTGAATGGCATAAAGGTGCCTCGCGAGATAGCCCCTCGTCGTGAAGGTGACATCGAGCAGGTGTGGGCTGACCCTACCCTGGCAAACACGAAACTCGGATGGAAGGCCGAAGTGCCAATCGAAGATACTCTGAGAAACATCTGGCAGTGGCAAATTCATCTGGCCGACAACAAGGAAGAGCCTAAACGAGGCAGATTCCTCGGCGGAAGCTGATAAAGTTGTTGCCAGGCGTATTACAGCTATGTTAACTCAAGTTTCGCAAGTGCCAAAAGTCCTGATAAGGACGACATAGTATAGCACAGGGCGTGAGCCCTGTGTAAAAATGGTCAATACGTTAATAGAGTGCCGTAGGTACGACACATTTAGATGGCATGTACGGTGAAAA
>JAZRYS010000012.1:0-1881 GCA_045600865.1 Candidatus Aphodosoma sp. | reverse complement strand
GAAGAGTGAACTGGACAACGGCAGGGTGATAATTTATGACGGACGTGACCCAAGAGGCGGTCACTCTTTCGTCTGTGACGGCTACGACACTGGCGACCTTTTCAGTTTCAACTGGGGTTGGGGTGGAAGCAATGACGGTTTCTATGCAATTGGGGCATTGAATCCTGACTATTCCGGCTCTCCTGCCTTCAACATCAACAATGCCGCAGTGATTGGCATCCAGCCCATCTCAGGCTCAATTCCGGAGGAAACAACCGTCAATGCCTCGTCTGCCGACAAATCGCAAGGCATTGTCTCAGGTTCAGGAACGTACAACCAATACGACACCATAACGCTTGTTGCCGTTGCAAACGAGGGCTATCTGTTTGACCATTGGGACGATAACTCAAAATCAGACCCGCGATACACCTTCGCTACCTCACCGTCATTCGACAGGACAGCCTTTTTCACACCGTTGCCCACTGACACATTATTTTATTGCGACAACGAGATGTATAATGCAATGGGCACTTCTTCCCAGTGGGGAATCCGTTACCCTGCCCATATCTTGCCTGACAAAAAACTATCTGCCGTTCAGGTCGTTCTTAGCGAGGCAGGACAATATACGTTGGACATCTATCAGGGCGACAACTCCCAAATGACCTTGGAATATTCGCAGCAATTCACTGCATCTCAATTGCTCGACTGGGTTACAATTCCACTTGCCAACCCTTACCATATAGACAACGCAAAATCGCTTTGGATAACATTGTCTTACACAAACGGCGGATACCCAATGACCTTCTCGTCCCGTTATCGTGGGAACAGGGATGGCATGT
This sequence comes from Candidatus Aphodosoma sp., assembly GCA_045600865.1. Classification (GTDB taxonomy): domain Bacteria; phylum Bacteroidota; class Bacteroidia; order Bacteroidales; family Paludibacteraceae; genus Aphodosoma. The sequence continues at coordinate 1,063 of JAZRYS010000012.1, read as the reverse complement.
TGCTTTACTATGGAGGCAAATGGTTGTCATTCAATGACAATGGTATGTATGGTTCTTGGCTTATCAAAGGAATCACCGAATATGACGATACACATACCGAAGTCGAAAATGCCGAGTCGCCGGAAATTATAGTCGCCTGCGATAAAGGAAGGATAATAATATCTGGTGCGACTGGCAATACAATCACTGTTTACGATACCTTGGGCAGGATGATTGCGTCAAAAGAAAAGTCTAATGAGTTAGAAACATTTCAGGTTCCTTCATCAGGTGTTTATCTTGTCAAGACAGGCAATGGACTAACCGTCAAAGTTGTTGTGAAGTAGGGCAGGGGGGGGTACAGGAGAATTAAGGCTCTATAACGTTTCGTATGAAAAAGGCATTGTCAAGTCAGAAAAAAGTATTACCTTTGCACTATGGAAACAGACACAAAAACACTATTCACTTTAGGGCTTGGTTTGACAGAGCCATGGGAAGTTAAGGAGACCAAGTTAGTGGTATCAGAAACGGATGCGAAGTACAAGGAACTGCATATATGGATAGACTTCAACAGAGACCACCTTTTTGTATCAAGCAAGGGACAGTTGCTCAAGGCGCATGACAGTGTGGATAAGACCTGGAGGCATCTGAACTTTTTTGAGCATCCGTGCTATCTGCATGCGAATGTCCCACGACTCAGGACGACCTGCGCAACCATAGAGATGGTATCGGTGCCATGGGCAAGGCCAGGCTCGGGGTTCACACTGCTGTTCGAGGCTTTCGCACTGGCGCTAATAGAGGAGACCCCAGTCAATTCGGTGGCAGAGGTGATGCATGAGACTGCGCCAAGGATATGGAGGGTGTTCAGCCACTGGGTAGGCATAGGCAAAGACAGGATTGATTTGAGCAGTGTGTCCCGTGTGGGTGTTGACGAGACATCCAGCAGGAAGGGGCATCGGTACATAACAGTTTGTTGACCTTGACACACGTAAGACGATATTCGTCTGCGAGGGGAAAGACGCCCAAATAGTATATGACAAGTTCCATATCATACAGGAAGCGAACAAGGCCCTGGACGAAGTCCGTA
>JAZRYS010000011.1:0-11013 GCA_045600865.1 Candidatus Aphodosoma sp. | reverse complement strand
TCCATTCTCCATTATCCTCGAGTCTCACTTTTTTTGTATTTAGAGAGCATTTTGAAAATCTGCTTGTACGAGAGTTGAAAAGTCAGCTGAACAGCATTTTAGTAGGCAGTTTGTATAGGGAGTAAAATACGGGATTCTTTATTTTATGGTACGGTAGGGCTTGCTCTTTGCTTGCTCTTTTGTGTTATCATTGCAAATCAGATATTCATTCTTTCGTTTCATTGCGCCATACAGGTCGTTCATTGAGATAGACAGGATAGACCTTGTCATGAAACAGATAGATACTCATCTCAATCAGACTACGAAGTTACGGCTTTTCCCTGACATAGAAGTTCATTTTCTCAAAAATAATTTTCTGATTTTCTCTTTGCAGTATAGAAAGATTTTTGTACTTTTGCACCTGAATTGTGCTGAGGTACAATTGTTGTTGTTGCGATATGCCCCTCCAGACTATGTCTGGGGGGGGTAATTTGTTGAAAATGAGTTGGATAAAAAATATAATGCTATATGAAAAAGGTTGTTTTATTATCGTTGATGGCTTTGATGCTTTGTGTGTTTCCTACGAATATGCGGGCGGATGATGTCTGTCATACCATTGGAAGTGCTACAAATACTGACAACATGCCAGGAGCAAATAGTCTCACTTCTTATATCCAGATGATATTCACCAAGGAAGAGTTGACTGCTGCCGGTGTGAAGCCGGGCAATATCAAAGGCATCAAATTTAATTGGTCTGTCACGGCTATCGGGAACAAAAGTTTGTCTATGAACATGGTTGCTACAACCAAAAGTGTTTTTGTAAGCGGGAGTGATTACGAGACTGTTTCTTCTCCTACGTTTTTAAATAATCCTCCAGGCTACTGGTCTGTTTCAAATATCAAAGGCACTCTCCCCAATCCAGATTATGTGCAAGAAGGTGAAAATACTTACACGTTCGATTCGCCTTTTGTATGGGATGGCAATAGCAATATAGTAATTGCAACGAAAGTGAATGATAGGATGATTAATACCTCTGGTTACCAGCCACAAAGTATAGGCTTCACAGCTCGTGGCAGCGATTGCGGTGTGAATCGCTGTATTGTGTTTAACGGTACTACCTCCATAGTGGGCAATCCTTCTGCTGGAATTCCCTCCACCTTCCGTCCTGCCGTCTCCTTCTGCCAAGACTACTGTCCAGATGTCACCAATCTCACAGCCTCGGATGTGTCATATACTTCAGCCACAATATCATGGGATGCCTGTGCGAGTTGCACTAACGGCTATGACGTAGTTTGTTCCTCATCGCCAGTTACAGATTTCTCGGCAGCCACCATTCAGCATGTCTCCACCAACTCTGTCAGCCTGACAGGTCTCAGCATACACACTGGCTATTACGTTTATGTACGTTCCTGCTGTGGCATCTACTCGGATTGGTCAGAGGCTTTGCAGTTCAAGACGCTCTCGGATTGTGGCGATCCAGGGAATGTTGCCATTACCGATATTGGGAAACACCAGATGACGCTAAACTGGAACACCTCGCCTAAGGCTACATCATACGACATAATTGTCAGCCTTGCCGAACTGGCTGACCCTTCGTCTGCCGAAGTCACATACGCAAATGTTACCGGCAGTTCCAAGGTGCTCGGCAACCTCAGGTGCGAGACTACATACCATGTCTATATCTGTGCCAACTGTGGCACTAACGGTTACTCCGATTGGACGCATGTCTCTGCCACAACACTTCCAGTGGAACGCTACGACTGCGACAGAGAAGACGGTTATGTTTGCGGAACAGGCACTGACTTCTCATATTTAGTTCATCCGGTCAGATCGTGCAATTACATCCAACAGATTTACACTGCCGACGAACTGCATGCTCTCGGATTTACGGCAGGACTTATCAAGGCTGTCGAGTTCAATTTTCAGAATGATTCCAAAAACGAACAATACCACATGAGGCAGTCAGTATATATCGGAACTACTGAGAAAGACACGTTTGCGGGATTGGCATCTGAATTTGTGGATGGATTGACCCAAGTGTATGGACCGACTGAACGCACTTGCCCAAATGCAGGAGGATGGCTGAGATATAGTTTCAACACTCCTTTCTATTGGGACGGAGTAAGCAATGTTGTGATAGGTTTTCTGTCTAACAAGTGTAATGATCCTACTGCAAAAGATGGCTGGAATGCGAATGGCACAACTCAGAAAGACAACAATAACCAAGATATATACAGAGCCATTTTTACTTGCAGTGACAATTATATTGATATCAATAATATCAATGATGCATATAGAAACAACATTCGTTCCAACATCAGATTTGTGGCATGTTTCAAAGACACCGATCCTTGTCCGACAATCAGCAATACACCCGTTGCATCGAACATCACTCACAATGAAGCAACCATAACATTGAGTGTGATATCAGAAGAAGATATTGCATCATACGACATTATTGCGTCCGAAGAAGAAATAACTGACTTTACTAATGTTCAACCTACACATCCGGGCATAATAACTACCACCACATCATGCCGACTCACTTCGTTGAACCCGGAAACAGATTATTACGTTTATGTCCGAGTGAACTGTGTCAATGGCGATCTCAGCCAAAGTTCCTTCCTGTGGTCGCCTGCCTGCCAGTTCCGGACAGACGAATTCTGTAAAACGCCATACAATCTCAGTGTAAATGGAATCGCTGAACGTGCGGCAACACTGTGTTGGAATGTAAGAGACAACAATGCAACGGCATTCGAACTTGTCGCGTCGAAAGTACCGCTGACCGACCCATCGGCAGGCACTGTCCATGACATCACTGCCACGAACAATGCCGGTGCGTGCAACTATGCCCTTGACCATCTGACTCACAATACACACTACTACTTATATATCCGCACTGATTGCGGTGGAGATGCGTCCAGCCATTGGAGTTCCGTTGATTTCATCACCAGACCTGTTTGGGATTGCAACAACGGTACCATGGTTGTCGCGAATGGAACGGTGACTAATAATATGTGGCCTGTTTGTAGTTATGAAAAGCAAAGATATATAACCCAATCAATCTATCCTGAATCAATGCTTGAAGATTTGGTCGGAAAGAAGATAACAAAACTGAAATATTTCGTAGAAAGAGGCGGTTCTACTGATGATGCTACTGGTAGCGGTTGGGGAAACACCTGTTTTTATATCAGAATGATGACCACCCAGCAATCTACAGTTTCAGACCTTGTTCCTGCTACAGCAGATGCGACTACGGTATATTATCGTGACTACCTCAGTGCAGATGTGCAGAATGGCATGGTGATAGAACTCAATACACCTTTCGAATATAACGGAGGCAATCTCTTGATTGAGTTTGAATCGTCAACGAATACTGATAGGAGTAAGTGTGACTTCTATGGTATTGATGCCGGCAGCAATGTCAGTGTCATCAAGGATTTAGAAACGGCGGGTTCTCCTGCAACGTACACATTCCTGCCAAAGGTTGAATTCACAATATGCGAGAAGATGCCAATCTGTCCTGCACTCAGTGCTGCACCTGTGGCATCGGGTGTTACATATAATGCAGCCACCATCACGTGGAATGCAGGCACAAGTGATCATGCCATTACATACGACATGATTGTGTCGGAAAGCGAAATAGATGATTTTACCGGTGAAACGCCAACATATACGGGCATGACTGCCACGTCTTACAATATCACCGGGTTGAATGAAAACACACGCTATTACGTCTATGTGCGTGTGAACTGCAGTGCCGGCGGCTATGACGATGGCTCCAGCCTATGGTCTCCGGCATGTGAGTTCACTACCGAGCCTTTCTGTGCAGCTCCTGAAAATTTTGCTGTTGCTGGCAAGACGAGCACCAGTGCCCGTCTCACGTGGACAAAGCGAGGTGCTGCCGAAAGCTGGAAAATCCATGTCGCACAGGACAATGAAATCACCGTGACAGGCAATGATTGTCAGATTACCGGCAAACAGGTTTCATACACTTTGACAGGTCTTACTCCAAACACCAATTACAATCTGCGGCTTCAGAGTATAGATGAGTCATGCACTGATGATCTTTATGCCAATGACCTTTCTTTCCGCACGCTCAATACTGTCATTGGCATCACATCTTTCAGGATAACTAATGCCATAGAAATTGGCGATGTGAATATTGATACAACAAACCATACAATATCTGTCACAACCATCTATGGAACAGACTTGAGCGATCTTGCTTTCACATTGAGATTGGCAGACGCTAAGGGTATCGCCAAAGTTGGCGACAATACGTTCACTGGTCCGTGGGATTTCACCAGTCCGGTCACAATCCAGGTATATGCCGAAGACCGCGACATAACTCCTCAGCAGTGGACGATAACTATTGTAAACGAAACATGTGCCACGCCATACAATATCAGCGTCACAAACGTTGATGAACATAATGCCACGCTCAACTGGAATGTAACCGACGTCAATCCCACAACGTTCGACCTTGTGGTGTCGGATGTGCCGCTGACTGACCCATCGACAAGTGACGTTCGGAATATCACTGTCACAAACAATGGTGGTGCGTGTAACTATGCTCTCGGCTATCTGGTGCCAGGCAGACATTATTATGTATATATCCGCACAAATTGCGGAAATGAGAACAGCCATTGGAGCTTTTTTGAATTTAGTACAATATCGTTTTTTGATTGCGACAGCGCGCAAGCCATTTTAGTTGCTGATGGCGCAGTTACGGACCAAAGATTTCCTGTTTATGGCTATAATTGTGATTTTACGCAGAAAACCCAATCAATCTATCCATCATCAATGCTTGCAGGTTTGATGGGAAACAAGATAACGAAGCTGAAATATTTTGTACAGGATGGCGGTTCTTCAAATTGGAAAAATGCCACATTCAACATCAGAATGATGACAACCACCAAATCTACGCTTTCAGACTTTGTCTCTACAGCGAATGCCACCCCTGTATATAGCGGCACACTCAGAGCAAATACGACAGACGGAATGGAAATCACACTCACCACACCTTTCGAATATTCAGGAGACAATCTTTTGATTGAGTTTGAATTGCCAGTAGCAGATGGTTGGAATAGATGCTATTTCTACGGTACCGAAGCAGATGGCGATGTCAGTTGTATGAATTATAGGACTAATGCCCCTACCCAGTCAACATTCTTGCCAAAAATTGAATTTACAGTTTGCGGGAAAGTCTCAGCCTGTCCTGAAGTCACCGATATCGCTGCTGCCAATATTGACGAGACTTCTGCCACCATCACCTGGACAGCGAGTGCAGGCATGTATGCCAACACTTCAGACATCTATTACAGCGCTACTGAAGTTGAGGACTTTACAAGTGTTGAACCACAGCATATAGGCATTACTGGCACCTCTTATCAGATTGCCAATCTTAACTCATACACCACTTACTATGTCTATGTCCGAACGCACTGCGATGCCCAGGGTTATGACGATGGCGTATCCGGCTGGGCGGGAACATCATTCCTCACCCTTGCACAATGTCGTGTCCCTGGTGATCTGAAGGCTACCGTCACCGGCAAGCAGACTGCCACAATTACATGGACAAACACTTCTGGCGATGCACAGCAGGCAAATAACTTCACATATATCCTGAGCACAACACCTGTCGCCGAGGCTGCCCTTGAAACAACGGCAACAACGGAAACTGGTGTCAATACCACCTCAGTCAACCTGACTAACCTCCAGAGCAATACTACCTACTACTTCTATATAAAGAACGTATGTAGTGGCATCGACTGCTCTTCTCCTTGGGTCAGCTGCCAGTTCACAACCCCAATTGCAATGCCTGCTGTCATAAACCTTCAGGTGCACGACATCGCTCACAATGCATTCACTGCCACATGGGAATCAGACTCGGCTAACTTTGCCAACGAGACAGAGTGGGAGGTTGCCTGTGTGGCACACGGTACGCAACCAGACACATGGACACAAGTATCCGTTCCTGAATATTTTGCTCTCGGTCTTACTGCCGAAACGACCTACGACTTCTATGTTCGTGCAAAGAACGGAAACAACTATAGCGCAAATGCGCAGATGGAAGTTACTACTATTCAAAAAAGTGTTGTTGAATGCAAGGATGTGTCTGTTGGAGAGAATGGTTCTCTTGATAAGGTCCCTGTTCGTTCTGTTTATATGGGGTCATATACAGTCCAGATATATACTGCCGAACAACTGCGTGAATTTGGATGTACTGGTGCTGGAAATATCAAAAAAATTGCATTCTATCAGACGCTTTGTGACAATACTTCAGACGCTTCTCGCTACCGCAAGAAGACTACTGTATGGATGGGTAACACAAACAAGGAAACATTCGACAATAGTCAGGACTGGATTTATGGGCTTACGCAGGTGATGGACGAAAAGCCTATCGACTTCAACAAGAATGGCGACTGGGTTGAACTTGCGTTGGATAATACATTCTATTGGGATGGCGAAAATAATCTTGCTGTCGCTGTTCTTGCATATAGTGACAGTTATACAACTATGAATTTTGCCGGCGGCTCAGTAACAGGTGATAGATCTCTATATGCTTATAAAGATGAGAATTCATGGAGTGTGACTGATGGTGTGCCTTCATATACTAACGGGGTTAATATAACTAATGAACTTGCAACCATAAAACTGTGTTTCGAATCAGGCTCTTGCTTGCCTGTTGACAAACTAAAGGTTGATAATGTAACTAATAACACGGCACGTGCCCATTGGTACCCTGGAGATACTGAAACGACATGGCACGTATATAACAGCACCACCGAGATGACTGCTGCCGAGCTTGCGGCATTGACGCAGGCAGAATATACTGTTGTCAGCACCAATCCGGAGATTAGTCTCGATGATCTCATCAAGGATACTGATTACTATTTCTATGTGCGTGCAGTATGTGGTGATGATGAGGTCAGTCATTGGAATTGTTGCCACTATACCACTTCTCTGACTTGTTCGGCACCTGCTGAGGCTATTGCAACTACGGGCAACAACTCTATCACGTTTACAGTGAATCCGGGAGATGTGGGAACAGTCGGCACATACGACTACCGTTACTGGATGATGGGCTCAAATGATACTGTTACAGAGTCGGGCAAAACGTCACCGTTCACAGTAAACAATCTGAGTAGTGACAATGACTACCAATGGGAGGTACGAGCAAACTGCTCGGGTACAGATGAAGGTTCAAGCCGCTGGGTGAAGGGAAATACAGTTCATGTATGTGGAACCACAACATTGCCATATTTCAATGACTTCAATCAGTATGAACTACCCTTTTCTGCTATAGATTGCTGGACGGTTACTAAAGTAGATCCAAATGAAAATAAACCATATCCTTTAGCTCTCTATGGTGATATGTGCTTTTTAGGAAATTCAGCAATCGCAACTCCTTTGATAAATGTCCCAGATGAAGGATTGAAAATATCGTTACGAATAAATATATTTGATCAGCAAGAATTGAAAGTGATGTTCACTACTGACCTTGCCGCCAATGAATCTACATATACCGAGATAGCAACCTTGATTAATGATGGGACAAATGGTTTCTCTGACAGAGTGATGTTCTTCAACCCGGAAGAGGCAACACAGGGTTATATAGTATTCTCGGGAATGATTTATGGTAATAGATATTGCTTTGTGGATAGCCTCCTGATTGAGGCTATGCCGACAGGAGGCATAAAGGATGTGACTGTTGACAACGTTACATACACCATCAGCGGATTGCAGCAAGGTAACAACGTGACTATTGAGGAGGTGTCATTTAACGAGGATGACCTGACTGAGGCGGATTTTGATATTACATACAACAATACATTCCTTAACTATAAACATAAGCTTGACGTTCCTGCGACTCTGACTGATGTCATCAAGGATAGATATAAAGTGGTTGCCATCAATGCTGCTGCCTTTGACGATGTCGATTTGACTGAGAATGTTCGTGTGAACGTGCCTGCCGATGTGAATCTTACTGGTACGCTTGGAAACGGCAAGATAGTCATGAAACTCGATGACGGCGGAATACACTATATGGCAACAGCTACTCAGCTTCGAAGGCTTACATGGTGAACATTCATGGAGATGGTGCTACATTGACTCAGCGTCCATTTGGAGATAATCGGCCTTTGCGGATTACATATACCAATGGAGACAACACTACTGAGACGGAAATAGACAATGCCAATGTTTATAAGACCGAAGGCAAGATGCAGTTCAAATATGAGGAAGGAGAATGGTCGGAACAGTCATCTGAGTCTGGCACGTTTGAGGCAATGCTCAACGAGGACGAGGCGACAATAGATGTCGGGCGCAGCAACACCATCAGGGTTGACACAAATGCACGGTATAATGGCACGTTCGACCTCACTTTCTGCAACGAGCTGAAGTTCCAGACGGATAATGTGAACAGAAGTTATCCAGACTGCCAGTTTACTGCCAATATGCCTCTTGGCGACGACACCAAAGTCAAAGCCGAAATGAAATTCAACAACAAGGAGTACTATTACTTCTCGCTGCCGTTCAACTGCAATTTGTCGGATGTCAAGTTGATGGCAGGAACGGATGAGGTTGTGAGAAGCAACTCTATAGATGAGGCACTTTCATATACAGATAATGTGAATCGTTACGTGCTCTTCAAATGGAACGAGAGTGCATATACAAGCGATGATACTACTGGATATGTAGAATTCAGTGGGACAATGCTCGAAAAGAACAAAGGTTATGTGATTGCCATTGTAGAATCGGCTGAGTGGTATAGGCAACATGAAAATGATTACGATGAGTCGTCATTGGACGTTACCGCAACATTCACCGCAGGCGATGATTATTCTGAGATTGCTTCTTCTGCAAGCGAGATGGAAATCCCTGTGACAAGGGCAGATGCCATGAATTTATATAGCGGATGGAACCTTGTGGGTAACCCATTCTATGGTTCGGTGATGAGTTCGCAGTACAGCTTCAACAAGTATGTGCGCAAGGTGGAAAGCGATAATGGAGAAAAAGCAGTAGTAAATGATTATGCAGCAGACATTCCAGTTCTCAATGCCGAAATCAAGCCATTCGAGACAGTCTTCATACAGAAGAGCGATGCGGCAGGCGATGGAACGGTAACAGTGACAGGCACTTCGCCAGTGCAGAGGGTACAGGGTGTACCTGCAATACTGCCAGAATACGTGACAATCACTCTGAGCGACAGCAGCCGCATGATGGACCGCACGACGATAGTCAACAACGAGCTGTCGTCCGACGGCTTCCTGCAGGAGGAGGACCTCGTCAAGAGCCATCAGAACAGCAACGAGATCTACACTGAATATGGCGACTTCGACTTCTCGTTCAACGAGATGAACATCATAGATGCCGACAAGACAATCCCTCTCGCAGTGAAGGTTGCAGCCGAAGGCGACTACACCATAGCCATGAGCAGCGAGATGTCTAACTATCCAACAGGCTATGTTTTCCTGCACGACAAGACATTGGAAACGTACATGAAACTTTCGGATGGCGAGGTCGAGACGCTCCACCTGACAGAAGGCGTTACGGAGGGTCGTTTGGAAATCGTGATAAAGGTGGAAGAGGTGATAGTGGAACCAGACAATACCGAGGAAGTCAGTGAAGGCGGCATTGCGGTCTATGTGCATGACGGCATTGCAACCATCGAGGGCATCGAGGTTGGCGCAATGGTGACGATAGTGGATGCTACGGGCAAGACGCTATACACGGCAAAGGCAACAGGAGACAGAATGGATTACCAGTTCGCAGTCCGCGGAGTCTATATGATAACCATCCGCAACAACACGAAAGTGAATACCGTTAAAGTGATTTATTAAAAATGAAAGGAGAAAATATTATGAGATACAGATTTTGCATATTGGTGGCAGTAGCTTTTATGTTCTTTGCAACATTGAGTGCCGACAACTGGAAAAGCATGGATTTCCGCAAACACGGTTCGACAACAAGTTGGGACCGCAAAAGTTCATACAGCAGCAGCTGGAACAGCAGCAGCTGGAACTACAAGGGCGCTGAACTGCGCGGCATAACCCGCGGCGGAGGTGGCAACTCGTACAACAGGGGTAGGAATTTCGTTCAGACCAACGACAGATACAACATCACCACGCAGAACAGTGGAGTGCGAAACAACGTCAGTGGCAGTTATTCGTTCAACACTGTCTCACCTGCAACTGGTACGAGGGTGCACCTTGTTACAAGCAAGACATCCGTAGGAGGTACAGGCCATTACTATGTCGGTGGCGGCTCGACCGTGAAGACATATAGATATGCTCCGGAAAAGAACCACTATGGCGAGAATATGGGCAGTGCCACCAAAATAGGTGTACTGCCGCGGTCGTCATCATTGTCGTTAGTTTCAAACGATGACTTCCAGATGGATGAAGATGGCAGAATCGGCCAAAGCCGTATCGGTAGGAAAGGAGGCACTGAAAATGGCCCATCTGGTCAGGCTGGTAAGGGAGCCAAGACTGAAGCCCCTCTGGACGACAGTCTGTTAGTACTTCTTCTGATGGCAGTGGCCATGACCGTCTGGAAGATGAGGAAATGAAATAGCAGGCTTATAGACAATGTCTCTTGCCGACGAGTGTGTGGCATCTACGATGACCGCACCCCTCTTGATGAGTTTCTTTTCCTTGGCTATCGATATTGTCCTGCCAATGAGAAGGGTCAGCAGGTCAACGCTCTTGAGACGGAACTTGTTTATCCCATTGCGAATTAGGGAATAGCAATGGATTGAATTCTTCGCCAAGTTCCTATCCCAATACAGAAAACGGGTCAGAGTAATTGTCATAATCACTCTGACTTATCGTTCCCTCTTTATTTAGGACAACAAGTGTATCCCAATCGCTGTCTTTTCTTGCATCTTTTCTTGCGCGAGAACCAAACAAGATAAACAGAGCATCTTTAGGCAGAATTCTCTTTCCTAATTCTTTGATTTTATTTATTATCTGGAAATCTGTCATATATGTGATGATAAAATAATAACTTGGTACAAATATGAATTTT
>JAZRYS010000010.1:0-3384 GCA_045600865.1 Candidatus Aphodosoma sp. | reverse complement strand
TCTTTTTTGATGCCAACGAGGTAGGCCCAGGTAAAAGAGATAATCATAACCCCGAAGAGTTGTTCAACACGTTCCAGATGCACCAGAAGAGTATCCTCAATATTGAAGCCGCTGGACTTCATCCCGCGAAAGCACGTCTCGATCTGCCATCTTTCCTTATATCGGGAAAGAGCAAGCTCGGGTCTGCTGAAGGATATGAGTATCTGCAGCTCGCGCACTCCGTCAGAGTTCTTGAGCCTCGCTCCGGAAAGGTAGCACAGCTGGCCCTTGATGCGGTATATGCGATGAAGAACAAGTTCCTGCTTGTCCTTGAAATGTATGAACATACTCTTGACACGCTTCTCCTCTCCTGTCCTCGGGTCTTCAATCCGGAAGTTCTCCTTGACGCGAAGATGATACTCAATGCCCCAGTCGTTGAGCCATTTCACCCATTCCTCACCTATGAACTCCCTGTCTGCAACAAGACACGCTATGCTCTCGCGACCGAATAGACGTATGAACCGCTGCATGATTTCAATCCTCTCCTCACAATTGGAGTTGCTCCTCTTGTCCAGCAGTTTGAACAATATGGGGAATGCGACCTTCTTGTATGTGATGCCGATGACGAGGGCGTTTATGTTCTCATCACCGAACTTCCAGTTAGTCCTGTCCATCGACAACACGTATGGTCCCTTCTCGGGCAGGAGTTTCATCACCACCTTGGCAACAATGTCCAGATTCTGGACTGTCTGTGCCATGAACCGCTGGATGCGTCGAAAGCTGGATTCCTTCGGCGTCCTGTTGTCAAAGGCAGAGGCGAGCTTCGAGAAGTTCACCGTCTGGACTTTGCACATGGCGCAGACCAGTTGGGACAGACATTTGATGCGGGCGAGATTCATAAAAGGACTGAAATGGGATAGGAGAACTGATAATAAATCACTACTTTTGTGGTGACCTCGGGTTTTGTAGCGCATTGATTATAAGTATTAAGGGTACTTATAAAGTTACAAAATTTCGAGGTCTTTTGCAAGTTTAATTAATTGATACTCAATAATATACAGCGATAATTTTCAAAAAATGTCATGTACTTAAATTATCCGGAATAGTCAGTTTTAACAGACCCTGCTCTACCAATGCAGTAATATATCGTTTTCTGTTCTTGGATTGGTTTGTTATGCCAATGTGTTCCATGATTTCCTGAGCAGTTCTTGGCACCGTGCAGAAGTTCACGATATCCTTTATTTTTCCTGGACGTTTATTTTCTTGGCTACTTTTCTTGGTTACTCCGTTACTCTGACACTTCCTTGGTTACTTTCGCGCCAGAAAGTAACTATGACTTCTTTCTTTTTTCATCGTTGAGTACTTCTATCTTGTTACTAGTGATGCGTTAATTTAAGAGGGCACTGAAAAAGGTGTCGGTTCAACAAGTCCCTGAGATTTCAATATTCGCATCCCGCCTGCACATTTCCCGGTTCCGCCAGAATATTCGATTCTCAATGGGTTGTTTTTCGTCCGGACAGCTTTTCTGGTCCGATTCAGGCCTGTTTCCTGTCCTTTTCCTGCATCATCCGCATAATTCGCCTCATATTGCAAGCGAACATCGTGACGGCTCCCTGAAGAGTCATCGCTTGCAGCCCGTATGATTCCGCCCTATCGTATCCGTAGTTGTTTTTCAGGTCCGAGTTCTTCGCCTCTATCTTATATCGCGTCCGGTATTTTTCCCTGAACTCGTCCGTCTCCTGAAAGTCCATCTGCTCTTTTTGGATTTCCGTACGATGACATACAGAGAAGGATTTGTGTTCCTGACCATATTTGAAGCAGGTTTCCCGCATCTTGCACACGACACATTTCCGGACATCGAACTGATATGTCTCCACCTTCTTGTCTTTCGTTACATATTTCTTTATTGCCATATGTCCGGCCGGACAAACATACATTCCGGCATCCTTGTTAAAAGTGAACCTGTCATCGCTACGGCCCTCGCGGACGAGGGCATTTACTTTTGACACAACAGATATCTTCTTCTCCTTTGATTCTTCCAGATTTTCTTTACTGCAATATGCCCCATCGCCAATCACGGTGTTCACCTCCATCCCATTTTCAATGCTCTTGTCGATGAGTGTCTGCATCTGACTCCCGTCATCTTTTTCACCCGATGTGACTGTGGCTGCGGTTATGATGCGCTCCTGGTTGATAGCGATATGAGTCTTATATCCGAAGAACGAGCTGTCCTGTGTCTTATGCCCCCTTCGCGCATCACCATCCTTCGACACGTCATAATGGTCCTTCACATCATCCAACTTCTCTTTCAACAGGTTGAGCTTCTCCGACACAGCGGCGAACATCGACACCGGCAGGCTTGACACGTGTTCAATCAACGTCTCGATGTACGCAACCTCTTTCTCAAGGTCGGTGCCCTCATACTTCTCCGGCATGTTTTTCTTCGCATCCTTGTCAAGTCCATAGACAGCCTTGCGCAGTTGTTTGCTTATCTGCTGGAGGACATTGACGGGAACCTGAGCATTGGCACGCGAACAGGTGTGGGTGGAGTCCATTATTATCTCCTTCGACTTGATGAGCCCGTTTTCGACAGCTATCTTCACGCTCTTGCCGATGAGCTTGTCCAACAGGCCCTCATCGCTCAGCCGTTGTTTGCGGAACTTGCACAGAGTGCTCGGATCAATGACGTCTGACTCCGGAGCAAGTCCGAGGAACCACTTGTAGGACATGTCATATCTTGAATGCGCAACCACGTCAACGTCGGAAAGATTGTCAATCACTTTCAGCAGAAGGTATTTGAACAACATGCGGGGATCCTCTGCCGTGCGACCGTTGTCCAGGCAGTACTTGTCCTTGAGTTCCTCATATATGAAGTCGAAGTTCTCGCATAACGCGTTCAATTTCCGCAGTTCATGGCCTTGGGGAACTACGATATCGTAAAGGTCGGTATATCCGCTGAACTGAATAGAGCCTTGTGTAGGGAGCATAATCCATTGTTTTTCAATAGATTGAAGTTACGAAAGATATCCGAGACCACCAAAAATAACTGAAGAAATTGCACGGCCAGGAATGTTGCTTCTACGCGCCTGTAAGAGGTTTTTCAGTGCCCTCAATTTTTGCCGAGTTTTTGCCGACTTATCCAAAGAAAAGGGTACATT
This sequence comes from Candidatus Aphodosoma sp., assembly GCA_045600865.1. GTDB lineage: Bacteria > Bacteroidota > Bacteroidia > Bacteroidales > Paludibacteraceae > Aphodosoma. The sequence continues at coordinate 247 of JAZRYS010000010.1, read as the reverse complement.
GGGGCAATCATTTCTTCTTGTCACAAAAAAAATTAGATTAAATTTGTACATAATGCACAATGAACTCCATGAAGAACAAGATATCATCCTTTGTCGTCGTACTTCTTTTCCTCGCAGCAATGTTTTCTGGGGAAAGAAGCTATAAGAGTGCGCAGCGCAGCATTATCCGGGATCTGAATAATGCGATGTCAGCTACATTAGCTAGAACTCAGTCAAACACGATAACTCCAGATACGATTTCCCTGTT
>JAZRYS010000009.1:0-1306 GCA_045600865.1 Candidatus Aphodosoma sp. | reverse complement strand
CTCTTGTCGCAGATAATGTGGATGCTTCTATCGCCAATGAAGCGAATTACGCAACCAAGCACACCTTCTTCTGTTATCCTAACCCCACAGTCGGCGATAGCAGCGCTGAAACTTGGTGCGCACGTCATACCCGTCTCGTTGTTCAGATCAAGCTCGGAACTTCTGACACTTACTACTATCCTATCACTCTTCCTGTGCTGGAGTACAACAAATCTTATGAAATCGAGAACCTGACTCTTACCCGTCCCGGCTCCGATAAACCTGACGTGCCTGTAACATTCCAGGACTGCACCTTCGATCTCAACGTGCTCCCTTGGACAGTCGTTCCCGTTACCGAAGGACTCACCATCTAAACCTGTCAGCGTATGAAAAAGATTTTTTATCTGTTTTCTATGCTGGTTTCCGCAATGGCCATCCTTTCCTGCACCAAGCAGGAAGGGCCGGCCAGCCCGGAGAATCAGCAAGTCACGGAAAACGAAGGGCCAATGGTTACAACGACATTCAAACTTAACTCTTATGCGGGCGAGACAAAGGCTGTCAGCATAAGTGAAGACAAGGATGACACCATAGATAAACTGGACCTTTATTGGTTCGACAGCTCCGGGAACATATTGGGTCATTACCACGTGACACAGGGTGAGCTTGATGCGAATGAGATTCATATGCAATTCAAGGCAGGCACAAAACATTACTATGTATTCCTGGCAAACATAGATTCTGAGACAGCTGAAAGACTGGCGTTATACAATGGAAGTGACTGGAACACCGCCTCCAAAACGCATATCCCGCTTTCTGCCGGTAATTATTCCACGCACAGATTGGCATTGTGCGGTTCGGCATATGTCAATTACGACAAAGACAATACATACACTGTAAATATGTACAGATATATGTATAAAATTGACGTCAAGGATATTACGGTGGATTTCGATGATGAGTCGTGGATGAGTAAGGACATTTTCGTAAAGAGCATATCACTTACGAATACGGGGAATATGTTCTGTTTTCTGCATTCATGGCCATTCTGGTCGACTCTAGACAGTTATATCGGTACTGAAAATTTCTTCTTCCCGAAGAATCAAAAATATAGTATTCCATCGTTTGGAGGAATTACTGATTATGTCTGTTCAAGTTTTGCGCATTGCAGCTATCCGTCTTCAACCAACACATTGAATAATGCTACCGGTAAGCTTGCCGGGTCATTCCCATACTATCTGAACAACAACTATCAGAAAGATATAGGGGTGCTGAATATTACGGCGACGGGTGACCTTAAAGAAGCCACTTACCATGAGTACTCCGGAGA
>JAZRYS010000008.1:0-38883 GCA_045600865.1 Candidatus Aphodosoma sp. | reverse complement strand
CGAACGCGACTTCAGATTCTGATATCAGGGGTGACATATACTGACAAAAAAGTCACGGGATTTCCCGTGACTTTTTTATTTAACCATTCAATCTACTTCGAGTTGTTTGTCCGTGACGACACTGATTTTCAAGTGTGATTTTATGTAAGCGTTTCAGTAAATTTTGCCCCCCCCTCCCTATTTTCCACCTATACAATATGAATATAATGATGAGTTGACGGAAAAAATGTCGTCACTTCACCGTGACTTCACCGTGACTTCACCGTGACTCCACCGTTCGGTGGACAATCGGTGGAGTGTCAAAAAAGACACGTTGGACCATTTCTCTGCTCTGAACGACCCATTCGTCGGGTAGTGAAATCTCATAATCTCACAATCTCAGTAAAAATCCTGGACCCCTATTGTTGGTCAGACGTACATAGTCTCTATTTTTCTTCATCAGTACATACCTTTTTCGCATGATTGATGTCGAATGAATAGACAAGTTTCAAGCCGGCATTGAGACATTGGAAGTTGAAGTTGTTGCAATATACCAGAGGATTCACAGTAACATTAGCCTTTGGCTGCTCACAGTCATTGACTATTGGCGAAATTTCAACAAGGCTCACATTATTGTTTCCAGAACCCAGAAAGCCCCAAGGAACATAATCGACAAACACGTCCAAACCTAATTTGTTGTTTCCTGAGAGATTCCACAAGTAACCAACTGCTGATTTCACATGGATTTGTGTAGGAAAAAGACTGGGGGAAGAGGCACTTGCAGAAGTAGTGAAAGAGCCGTCATAACCTGTCGAAGTCGAAAAGCAACAAAATGAACAAAAATGGGGTGTCCATTGCGGATACCCCATTTTTATATACGATTAAGTTCTGTTACTTCACGAGCAACTTTTCAGTGTAAATTTCACCCGAGCGGGTTATTACACGCACATAATACATACCCTCAACTTCAAGGCCATCAATTTCAATAGGATATGCGTTTGGAGCAAATCTGTCAACTACCTGACCGAAGTTGTTGAGAATCTCAACAGTCTCGACATCATCGAAGTTGCCATAAACATTGGCAACCATACCAGGACGGACAGGATTAGGAACAATGTCAACCTTCACAGTACTGATGTTTTCAACAGCGCTGATTACAGATAAGTGCAGTGTAACGATAGAGTCGCAACCGACAGCACTTGGCATGGTATCTCTGTAATCACCTGAATTCACGTACGTATTATCATGCCAATCGTATGTTTCACCAGCAGTTATCGTTGCATATTCATCGCCATACTTTGTTGCCACAAACGTCAAGTGAACTTCTGTCACTGAATCGCAAAGGTCAGCTGTCTTAGTATTGATTGAAACGACTGTATCCTCTGAGATTATCAAGTCATTGATGCCATAGCCAGAGTAAGCATGACCTTCGCAAACAATGTCGTAAACCTGGCCAGGAGTAGGAGCAATAGTTGTTGCCGTTACGTGATATGTTGTACTGCACGCAGTACCTACGTTGGTTATTGTAGCGTCAAATGTTGTATCACTGTTGATGATAAACATGCCAGCCACAGTAATGCTTCCGCCACGGCAGAAAGATGTTACTATTGTGGTATCTGTTGGATAGACAGTAAGATGCAACTCCTTGACCACTGTGCATCCAGCAGGACTAGTTGTAGAAACGCGATAAGTGCCGGAAGCAGTATAGGTTTGACCTTCGAACGTATAAACATCTCCCTGACAGCTATAAGCCGTAAACACCTGCACTGAATCTATAACAGTAACATTGACAATTGTAGGTATGACACAACCTTGTGTCGTTGGAATGTTAACGACATACGCTCCTGGAGTCTTTATAGACTGACCCTCTATGAGAATCGAATCACCTTGACAAATAACAGCATTGATGACATCGTTTTCAGGGAAGACATATAGGTTCAATGCCACTGTAGAGTCACATCCACATGCAGCAGTGAATGTGTGAGTGTAGATCGCAGTCGTAGGATTATCAATAATGTATCCATTCCAATTGTAAACAGTTGTACCAGCACATATCGAATCGTAAGCTATAGCCGTAATCTGAGGTCTTACATGAATATTGACCGTGATTATAGAATCTGCCACGCCTGTCTCTGCACCCAGAATTGTTTGAGTCAATGTAGTGTCTCCAGGGAAGAGAGATCCTGCTGCGCAGATAAAGCCATGTTTGTTATATGGTGCATTGAAACAGATGGTATCATTGTATGTGTTACCCTGAACCAGTTCGTTGATACGGATGTCATCAAGATAATACTTACCGCTTCCTGTCAACTTGAAGCAGAGACGTGCTCCATCTGGTATAAGGCCGAATGTTGCCTGGTATCTGCTCCACGAAAGCGTCTTGTCGTTGAATGTATTGAGATTGACATAACTGTCATTTATCATATATCCAAACGAGAGTGTCGCAGAAGTGGCTACAATGCTGCCAGCTTTATGATAGAATGATATTGTCTTTCCTATGAGATCATTCATCTGTGGCATCATGAGATATTGCTGATTACCGTTTTTAATGCAGAGACCCACGTTTCCATTATAAGCATGAGCCATCGTATCAGAAGGATAAGAGTAACATGCCGCCGAAGTGGCCGACATAGTCCAGCAATTGCTACGATACCATGTTGTATCTGAAATTTCTGAAATCATATTTTCAAATCCCTCGTAATAAGGATATTCACCAATGATTCCGCAAGCAGTTTTAAACAAGTACGACTGAATATACGAAGTATCGTTATCATCGCAAATCACTCCTAAACGGATATAGTAGACAGTATTTGTCTGAAGATTAGACACTGTCACTATGGAATCAGTTACACCCATACCGATTGTGTCAGAATATGCACCATCAGATGCCATGTGCCAGAAAATATGTCCACCGTCATTCGAATGATGTGCTGTTATGCATACAGAATCTGTTGTGGCCGAATAGCTCATGTCTGTCACAGCAGAACATACTTTCCGCTCAACGGAAATGTTGTCAATTGCAAGAGGAGGCTGATTGTCACCCGTATAGTTCTGACGCCATACGAAGACAAGATTCATTACGACACTATCTTCAAACGTCACTGAAGTGTGACGATGTCTCCAGTCTGTAATGAGATTCAACTTTGCCGAATCAAGTGCAATCCATTCCGCAGGAGTTGCAGTAGTAGAAACGCCTGAATAGAGGGCATCTTCAACCAACTCTGCACTTGTAGGAGCAAGGAATGCTCGTCCATAGTCAAGAGATGATGCGCCATTTGCTTTCCAGTCGAAATCAATTTCGTACGTTGCCGGGCCAAATGCCAGCGGAATGTAAGCGTATGAAACGCCATTTGCTGTCGGTGGTGTCTTAGGACTTGTGTAATTGTTTCTATAGCCATCATCAGTAACGTATAGAGAACTCTGGCTATCCTTGCCTACTGCATCACCAATGATAAACCAACTGTACTGACCGTCGACGAACTGCCAACCTATCGTATCAGCCATATTTTCAAACCCACAGACGTATGGCAACTGTATAGGGCTCTTAGCGGTAGTAAACAGTGTGCGCACCCATGGAGAGACATTGGTTGAATCGCATACCACACGTGTGAAGAAATAGTAACTTGTCTCAGATTGAAGGCCGGAAACCTCGATGGTGTCTGTTGTGGCTGTTTGTGACACTGAAGCCATGGTGGTAACCGAAGTTATGGAACTCTCGTCATCAACAAGAGAAACCGCATACTGGATAGATGTACCAGGTAATTGTGGGAAACGGTTGACTTCAAACGAAGCCTTGTTTGCTCCAATGTCAGATATCGATACTGATTGGACAGGCAGGCATTCAACTCTTTGAACTGAAATATTGTCAATAGCAAATGGAGGTTGATCACCGGCTGAAGCATTATTAGCCCAGGCTGCAACTAAATAATACAGTTTCTCTTCGTCAATAGCAACAACATTTACGGAAGATGTCCAATCCTTATGATTGTTGAGAATATTGTCGGAAACAGAAATCGCTCCTGAAATAGAAGACGAGAGATCTCCATAAAGATCTGTACCAGACATTGTAGGGATAATTGCATCAATAGGCACGAGGAAGAGGCGTCCAAAGTCTTGTGCAGTTGTTCCAGTAAACCCTTGGCCATAGCATTTCCAATCGTATGTAAACATATAGTTGCCTGGCTGGAAAGGAATCAATATCCTTGCATACGAGAATGATGTGGAAGCAACACCTTGTGAAGTTGCAACTTGATACTCGTACGTAAAGTTGTCGTCACTTATATACAGCGAACGGTTGCCAGAAAGGCTTGTCCCGTTGCCAATAATATAACGGTTAGGTGCAACAGCATTTGGTGTCACTATCTGCCACTCGTTGTCACGACTGACATCTTCAAAATTAGTGAAGTATGGCAATGTCTGCGGAACTGTGGTGGTGTTGAAATCGATTGACACCCAGTTGGTGGTATCGTATGGGCAGAAACCACGCACTTTGAATTTATAACTACTCAGAGCGGTAAGACTGTCAAATACAATCGATGTGACAGGAGCAATTATACGGCCTGAATCAACAAGGACATTAGCTCGGAGAAGTTCATATTGATAACATATTGCATCCGGTGCACCAAACCATGCCAGTTCTGCATGATGATTATTAATATCTCCAATAACAGTGAGATTTGCAGGGTCGAAGCAATCGGTTTCCTTTGTCGTGAAGCGAGCGTATGGAGACCATGCAGAATGGTCGTTCTCACTGCATACATAACGGACAAACAGTGCATATTCTGACGCACTATCCAGATTGGCAACTGTGAAAGTGCTCGTTGTGGTTGCCATGGAGTCTATGATATCATCGGAAGAAACGCTGTTTGAATAATAAGCCCAACCTACTTGCATTGCATTTTTATCCGCCATGTCGAGTGATGCCGTGACAGTGTGCTTGGTAGTACCTATTATTTCAGGAGCATTCTTTGGAGCTCTGCAGGATGGTATCGCAGAGATATTGACATCATCGATATAGAGAGCATAAGATCCCGAGCCGTCTGTGTGGTGGAATGCTATATACACTGTGCCGTTGAATATCAGAGGCAGGTCGCATTCATATTTGTATAGGCCAGGCTGTTCAACCACAGGATCAAATCCAGTATATCTAGGAATGGCAAGAATTTCAGTTGCATTGCCTAAATTATCTGGAGTTATAGGCTGATTGGAAATGAGAACATGTAATATGTCATCTGCATAAGATGAAGCACTGCCAAGATGACGATACATCCAGAATGAAAGGCTATAGCCGTACGGATTGGCACTCATGTCAAACGCACCCGTCACCATTGTTGTGTTCGTGTTGGCCTTGATAGGCAGAGAAGCGCAACTGTTACCACTTTTCACGTAAGGCTCGCTTGTCGTAGTGATATGTTTTTTCCAAGCGTTGGCAGTTGTCGCTGTACCAGTATTGGTATAGAACTGTGTCCAGCAAAGAGGGAGGAACTCGTTCTCAAAATCTTGATTGTATGGATACGAATTATATACACCACATGCTGAAGCAAAGTCAATGCTTGCCCATTCACTGTGATTTAATGGAGAGCAAAGTGTACGGACAAACAATCTGTTGTATGTCGAAGGTGCAAGACCTGTGATTTGGAAGGCAGGGTTATTTACTGCAATAGGAGTGCCAACTGTTGTGTCGTTGAGCATATATTCCCATGTGTGGCCTGGAGTGTTGTCGGCAATTGTAAAATACGCCGATGTTCCGTCAACCGAATCAAGAGCGACCGAGGATGGAATACAGCCATCATACTCACTTACCATCCAGTCGTCAAGGTAGCAATAGTATGATGAAGCAGAATTTGAACCGTTTCTGACATCTACACCGAAATCATATATACCGGTTACAGGAACAGTGAAAAATCCCCTCATTCTCTCGTATTGTGTATTGAACGGATAGACAACACGGCTGAGAGAATCTTGGTATGTTTCAGGCACTGACTTGCCATTCATCAGCATTGTGGCAATGGTATCAGTGCTATTCTCCGAAATGAGTATGAAACTGAACTTGCTTGCCAATGCAATTGAACTGCCGGCATAGAAAAATGCTGATGTCACATAATTCTTTCCAGCTTCAAGGTAGAACCTGCGCATTAACTGGACACCATTTGGAGTATTTGTGTTATTCCCCGTTAGCTGGAGACATTTTGAGAAATGGGAATCATCGTGCGCATAATTGTATATAGTTGTTGCAGCATCTGAAGGCAGTACGTTTGGACAGATTCTGAATCTGTAGGAATCCGAAGAGCCTTCTCCAACAATATCGAAACATGACGAATCGTCCAGATACTGGCCATAACCGTATGATTCGAAATCATCGACAAACGGTGTCGTCGGTGATATGACGAATGGCGAGCACTTTGTTGTGAATTGAGAGCGAACCCAGTTGGAATTTTCGGCTGCACCGCAGACTGCCCTTACATAGAAATCATATTCACTGTCATCAGCAAGACCTGTTATTTCAACAATGCCATTGCCTGGCACCGATGAAAGCGTTGCTTCATTTGGGTTGCCATTTCTCGGAACGCAAACATATTGCCATGTAGTGTGTGAGAATGCTGTATCAGAAACGGCCATCTTTACTGATGAATCTGTGACTTCAATAACCGATGCAGGATTAGGATCGGAGCAACTGAGGATTCGGGATACATGAATGTCATCTATTGCCACCCAACCAGAATTTTGCTGCGTACGGAACGCAAGTCGTGCATTTGATGGAACACCCTCGAAGGTATTCATCATTATGGTACGATTAGTGAACACGTCGGTTTTTGGATGAGTTACCAGAAGCACGAATGTTGACCCATCATTTGGATTGGCAAGATAGCCAAATTCCACTTCAGTGTATGATATATCCCTTGCAGCATACTCAACCTTAAGCATGTTGGTCGGTGCAGCAAATGCTGGCATGACAACGTATCCCACTTCAGACGAAAGTCCTCCACTGTATATGCACAATGCGCCATTTCCGCTGTTTCTTCTCACTGTTGAAGTACCATAATATGGGAATGTCTCTCCGTTCGGCTGCATATTGAGGGCACTCCAGCATACTGACTCTGCCCTGCCAGACACATACATGTCTTCGTCTGACCATCCTTCTGAGACTTCAAATCCGAAATAATATGGCAATTCAATAGCCTCACAGGCTGTTTTAATAGTTCCAAACTCGGTGAATTCTGACGTTAATGTAGCAGAACACAGAGCTGCAACTTTTACTAAATAGTCAGTATGTGCATCTAAACCAGTGATTGTAGCTGTCGTTGAATAGATTGTATCCATTCTGTCATTGCTGCTCACCACCCATGCTGATGCTCCTGAATTATCAACGAATGTGATGTCATATTGATGTTCACCGATGTTTGAAATAGCAATCTGGCTTGGTTTGGTACAAACAGCCACAGGTTTGATTTCAATATCGTCAAAATACAATGTATTGCCACTGCCAGTTATTGCCACATAATGTGCATACTTGTATTCGGCAAAGTCTTCACTAGAAAGTGAATCAAATGTCACCACGAACTCTTTCCACACATTGGCATCATGTATTTCCATTTGAGCTAGTGGTTCTGAGAAGGATGTGACATCTGTTGGCTCAGTTCCAACCATAAAAGACAATGTCACTGGAGTGATTGGTGAATAGACCCAACCAGATAGCTGATAGTTGCACAACGAGTCAACAATCAATTCAGGGGTCACAGCCACACTTTCGATTGCTTTCATTGAAGCAGAACCCGACTTGTGCTGATTCGTGGCACGTGAAAGTTCTGCAGTTAATGAGCTGGAAAGACTAACCCAGCAATTGACAGATGTTATACTTTCGAAATCCTCAGTATAAGGCAACGAGAAAGGCTCGCACAGAGTATTTACGGTTGTCGTTCCCTTCCAATCAGAGGTATCGTTTACTCCACAAATGGTGCGTAGCGTATAATAATATTGTGTATTAGCATTCAAACCATTAACTGTCACCATGTTGTTTGTGACAACTTGATGATATACATAGTTGTTCGCAAAACCGATGGTGTTGATGTCTATTACATTCGTATCGACAATCACTTCCCACGCAGAAGCAGAAGGCTGACTTATGACTAAGTCAACCGAATGGGAAGCAGGAATTGCAACAACCGATGATGCAGGCAGACATGTGAGTTCTGTGATACGTATGTCATCAACTGCAAGAGGATAGTCTGCCTTACCGCCAACGTCATTCTGATTCCACATGAGTACAAGATTGTAATTGCCTTCACGACCTGTCATATCAAGCACGTAGGTAAGGTCACACCAACCATTTGCATCTGGATTCTGGCTTTGGTATGTAGAGCAGTTGAGAACTGTATAAGGCACTGTACCACTAATGAAATTAATACCAGTATCAACTGCTGCAACCACGTCGAAATTCGAGGCTGCCGATTGAACAACAGGATTGACCAGATTGAGTTCTGTCGTTGCATCAGTCAGGAGAATCCTACCATAGTCGTATGTGGATTCACCACCAATAGCCTTCCATTTCAGGTTTATTTTGTAATATTTCGAATCAAAATGGAACAAACGTGATGCAAAGGCACGGCCAGAAATGCCAGAGGCAGCTGGAGTATAGGAATAAACGTCATTCCCATTTGTTACATACATTGCCTTATCCCCTTCATAAACACCATTGGCATCAGAGCCTACAGTGAACGAATAATAGTCTGGTTTCAACGAAATTGTCAACCAATTGCCATTTTCGTTCTCATCTTCAAAATTGCACACATAAGGAATGGTTGCAGGCACAGTGGTCGTTGTAGCAGTAACGGCATCTGTCCAAGAACCATAGCCATTTGCTCCGCAGTTGCAACGGGCATAAATATCATAACTGGTGTTTGGAGTGAGTCCTGTTATTGTGACACTGGCAGTTGCCGCATCAACAGGAGTAAGGAAAGATATTGGAGTGCCACTTACACCAATTGCATATTGCCATGATGAGGACAAAGCCACATCGCTGATTGTAATGGTTAAACTCGTATCGGTCAGATTTGCGACAGAGATTCCACGTTCAATGTCAGGACATGCAGGGATATAGTCAAGGACAAGATCGTCAATGTATGTCGTTACGGAACTGGTCCCATTGCCAGACTGCGAATAGTTTATTCCAATATAAGAGCCATTGCCCTGATAGTTGGCAAGATTCATCTGGTATTCAGACCAATCGGCACTTGAAACTGTAACAGTATCAACCGTAACGCAGGTGCTGAAATCAGCAGGATCCGTCATTGCCACTAAATAGAGGTTGGTAATCTGTCCTTCGAAGTCTTCTCTCGCCCAGAATTTAACACGGAGTTGGTTGGCATGGAATGCAGAAGTGTCAATCTGAGGAAGAATGACTATTGAATTTGGTGCATACGAACTTGCAATAGTGCCTCTCATACCTCGACTTCCAGTATGTGCTTCATTTGAATAAGTAGAAACATAAGGATAATGAGCATATATTGCCAAAGTGCCGGTATAATCATTGTAACGTTTCCAACATTGTGGATAATAGAAAGTGGTAGAATATTCGAGATATATTTCATCTTCTTCAAAACCCATTGTGTATGGAAGAGTGCTTAACATATTGCACTCGGTTGTGAAAGCATAGTTTGTCAGCAGCACCGCATCTGAAGTGTCATTTGCCGGGCAAAGAGCCCGGACAAAAGCATTGAGGCTATACGATGTTGCACTCACAAGACCCGAAATCGTACACCTTGGCGAAGTAACCATCACAGTATCGCTAATGACAATTCCTGATGAAGATATTGCTGTATATCCAACGAGCCACTGAGTTTCACTTCCACCTGGAGTCCACGAAAGATCGGTTGAAGTAGTGTTCGTGTTTTCTACGACAACATCGGCAACTCGCAAACAAGTCGGGCTTTCAAATATTTCTATGTCGTCAAAATTGGTAACTGCACCATTCTGCGATTTGCCAATAATAGTAAGATATCCTTGCCCGGTATAATTAATCAAGTATTCATACTGATACCATCCAGCAGCAGTTTCAACAGGATATACCTGATAATGACGGTTTATCATTGCCAAATGGGTACCACCAACGGTATCACCTGGATTTGGTGTTATCCACAAATCAATACCCTCATCTGCTTTTTTCAGAATTGCAGTGCGATTGACCCAGATGCGCAGTGAGTATTTACCTGCTTGCGAACCGAAGTCACGTTTCTGTGAAGAGAGGTACGCAATAGTTCCAGCAGACATGTTTCGCAACTGGAATCCGTATGAGCCACTATGTTTAGTTGTATTTGTGTAGAATGGGTAATCAGCATATACGGTTCCTGATCCGGTTTGGAGGATGCCAGTAGTCCAGCAATCAGGAAGAGTGTTTTTTGCACAGTCCTCGGCTGTTGCAAGCAACAATGGGCTGTCAGCAATATCACAGAATGTTCGAACCGAATCTGTCATCGAGGCAAGTTCGCTCTCCTCTGTTGCTGAACACATTGCCTTGACCGAGAAAAAATAATTGGTATTTGGATTCAGACCAGTAATGGTATATGTATTGTTTGGACATACAACAGTTTGCTGGAACACTAAATTCTGGCCGTTCTTTGCAATGATTTCGTAGTTGGTCGCATTTGTCATTTGCCAACTTAATGTCACAGAATTATGCGTTCGTTCAGTCACCTCAAGAGCTTCAGGCTTGATGCATGTTGGGACATGGTGAATATGGATGGAATCAACATAGAGCGTTAAAGCAGCACCGCTCTCGATATAGATACAAAGCATCGAAGGCGTAACTTTATCAGATACATTGGTGGTATTGAAACGCACTTCTTTCCAAGTGTTAGCTTTGCTCTGCGATAATTTAAACAGTTCTTCGAACGAACTTTCATCGTAAGGATTTGACATTAAGCCAAAACTGATTGGCTTATCTGCCAAGCTTGGTTTAATGAGCATTGAAAATTCTATGCTGTCAGGATTACTGTCGATAATTGGTGTGCAGAAAAATGCACCTTGTGTGGTTGTGGTAGTTATTTTGAGAGATTTTGTTCCTTTGGCATTTGTCGTTACTGTGTTAATTTCATAATTTTCTCCAAATGTACCTAATGGAACACCCGTTTCAAAATCAATCAAATGAGGCAATTGAATTGCTGAAGCATGTGTCTGAAAATCGAAATATGCAGTGTCGCCATGACCCAAAGTAACACCGCAATCACTTACAACACAGAAACGGTATTGGGTGGCAGATTCAAGTCCAGTCACTGTATATGACATCCCAATTCCAGCAGTTGTTGTCAAGACTTGGGAATTATCATCTGTTTTATATACACTGACAATGAAGTCTGTAGGTGTGGCTTCTGTACCAATCAGACCTTGTCCGACATTCCAGGAAAATGTTGCGCCCGAATTAGACAGATTTGATATTGAAATATAATCAGCAGGCTTACACTGAGGAGCCTCAACAATCTCAACATTGTCAAGATAATAATAATGATATGATTTACCAAGGAATATGATACGCACATTGGAAGCACCTACCTGTCGTGTCAGCGGAAATTCATAATGAACCCAATCAGTTCCCGAGTTTATGCCCAGCTGAATTGTATCGGCTATAGATACTCCGTTGTCGTATGTCACAAGGATGTCCATGTCACCGCCAACGTATGCAACACCGCTTGATGACCAGTTCTTCATGTCAAAGCATAGTTTCATCACTTTAGTGGCATCAAACTGACGGGCAGGAGTCATAAGTCCCTGCTGCGACGTGTAGTTTTGATGAGCATACAGCATTGCGCATCGGGAGTTGTCAACTCCACCTGTAGATGCGCTCCATAAATATTGGGTTATCAGATGTGGAAAACTGCTTGGTGACGTATTGGCACCAGCAATCCACCTACATGTGTCCCACCCAGACGGCAACGACGAGTTTGTAGTGGAATTAAAATCCTCTGACAACAACATCGTTTGCGCATTAATGTTCCCTACTGACGCCAACATTAAGAAAAGCGTCAATAACACAAGAGAAAATTTTTTCATTTCATCAATGTTTTTGTTAGACAAATTGTTAGTTATTGCGTTCTAAATAAAGAGATTTTCTGTCTGGCCGTCAGTCCGTATAGTCTATAGACATACAAAAAACGCAGCCCGCAATTATCATTCTCCTTTCGAAGGTTCTGGAAAACCCGTATAGCAAGAATGACAACGTAGCCTGCGCCGATATGCATATCAGCACCAGAAAAGTGCACGAATATACATACGCCACAGACATTCATTGAAACACCTTGCTTCGGGCTATACAAAATTTTCCAGATTATCGAAAGCCGAAACAAGCGTCAATAAACGCCTAAATAATATGTCTGCCAGCCCACCCCCTTATGAGACATCCCATCGGCGCAGGTTTGCGGCTGCAAAGGTAGAAATAATTTCTGACTTGGGCAAATGTTTCGGGAAGTTTTTTGATTATCGTTTTTTTTGAGGATGTTGCATGAGCCGTATCTCTGTCATTTCCACACTGTTGACCAAAATCACGAGTGATTTGGTCAATTCAAAAATATTTTGTAACTTTGCAATCACAATTGAGACATGTCGCGTCTAAATAAATACAGGAAATCAGTAGAGACGTGACATGTCGCGTCTCTACAGTGTGACGGACTATAGGCAATGGCAATTCATGTACGCTCAGCAGAATCATGAAACGTGATGGCTTTTGGCTACACCAAAACGTGAAACGTTAATTATTTTAACATCGCAAGACGGCTTCAATTTTCGTCAACGAAAAAAGTGAGCGAAACGTCAACGGAATTGTCGCGGCATTTCTGCATGTCCCATCCACCTCCCATCCACCTCCCATCATGGTCCCATTTTCAATGAGACTTTCGTGAGTGTTTTCTTGGTGTTACTGTGTCACCGCGACAATGCCGTTGAAGCACTGTTTTTGCGACTTTGTCTTTGCGTTGCAATTTGGCAAAGATAAGCCTTTACATATTTTAACCCAATTCCAGAATGTATAAACGAACAGGCGGGCCGTCTTTGCCGTTGCAAGGACTGCCCGCCTGAATGTATAGGATCAATTTATTTCGGTAGAAGACATAATCGACAATCACCCTTCGGAGTGACTGTCGATTATCTGTATGAGTTTACGTCTGACTGGACGTATGAAGAGCGGTTCGCGGAAGATGTAAAGCAGGAACATCTCTATCAGGAACAGCGCGACTGTAATCAAGGCTGCTCCCCAAAGCGGCATCACCTCTGCAAGCAGGAAGGTTATCGCTAAGGCTATGAATGACAGGGCGAACATCAGCACCACTATCAACACAAAGGTCATCACTATCCAGCCAATGAAGGCTGCTATGTTGCCCAATATGTTGTTTGTGACGCTGCGAATCTTGGCCTTGAACAATTCAACTGCAAGCTTCTCAATTTCCTTCCACATCGCTCTTACGGATTTTAGCCAACAATTCCTCAAGCTGAGCCTCAATCTGGGCCTTTGTGAGGTCTGGATAATATTTCTTTACGAAATGTACGGC
The DNA here is from genome assembly GCA_045600865.1 of Candidatus Aphodosoma sp. Classification (GTDB taxonomy): domain Bacteria; phylum Bacteroidota; class Bacteroidia; order Bacteroidales; family Paludibacteraceae; genus Aphodosoma. The sequence continues at coordinate 25,372 of JAZRYS010000008.1, read as the reverse complement.
TGCTGCTCCTGCGAGTGCGCCCAATGTAAAATAGAACAACTTTTTCATATTATGTATTTTATTGTTTTGAACTCAAAACTGCTCCTGATGCCGTCAGGAGTTTCCACTATCAGCAGTCCTGTCTTGTCAACATCTGCTATCTTTGCCTCAAAAATCTTGCCGGTAGCAGGTGATTGATAATCATGAAACTCGTTGAACCTGTAGAGGTGCGATAGGTATTCCTGATGCAGGGTTTCATAATCAATTTCAGCATCATAGCGTTTCATGATGGCGTTGCAGACATCCCTGATGACAGAGTCAACATCATATCTCTGACCTGTAATCTGCTTCAGGGATATGGGATTTGGCGCATCGGAAAGGAAACGTGTCTGGTTCAGGTTAAGCCCTATGCCGACAACCGCAGTCATGAAAGCATTTGCATTCATTGTTGCCTCAACCAGAATGCCAGCCAGTTTATGGTTGTTGACGTAAATGTCGTTTGGCCATTTTATCCGGATATCCCTGACGTCAAGTGCATCAAGAATGCCAAGTGTCACAATCTCAGTCAACATGAAACCGTCGGCTGGTGCTATGCGCACTGGTTCCATCTTAAGCGAGAAGAGTGCATTCGCATCACGTTCACTCTCCCAGTGGTTTCCCCGCTGGCCATAGCCTGCCGTCTGGAAACCGGTTGTCACCACATCGCCATGCTTGTATCTGCCGAGGTTTGCCTTCAGGTATGCTGACGTTGACTCTATCTCTTCAAAATATTCTGTCATTGTTTTATTGCATCCATCAGCAGGTCCTGTATGTTTCTCTTGACGACACTGCGTTCGTCATCAAATTCGTTCACCATCACGCAGAAGGCATAGTTGCGGTTATGGTATCTGATATATCCTGCATACGACTGCACTCCTGTCATTGAACCTGACTTGGCGTATGCCTCGACTTCCGGAATGTTCCAGAAGAGTCCTTTTACTGTTCCCTGTTGGCCGCAACGTGGCAATGACTGCATGAAATAGTAGGCAGATTCGGATTTTCTCATGTATTTCAGGACGTCAATAACCATTCTTGGCGATACTGCATTCATTGGCGAGAGGCCATTGCCGTCGTACATTGCTATATGGTCGAGAGAGCGTATTTTCTTGCTTTTCCAGAAATCCGTAAAGACCTGCAAGGATTCGTGTGTGGTTGACCCAGAGGCTCTGCACCTTGTGCCTAACAGCCGGAAGAGATGCTGTGCATAATGGTTGTTGCTGTTGAAATTAACCTCTCTGACAATATTTCCCATCAATGGGGATTTGTATGTATAGAGCAATGTGGCCGAGTGTGGCGGATTGTGTTTGCTTTCCATTGCTTCGCCTGTCACTTCTATTCCTGCCTTGCGGAGCTGGCTTCTTGTGTAATTGGCCATCAGTATTATAGGATTAGGAATAGCCACCTGTGGCGAGGCATAGTTGCCACGGTGCAGTGCTCCTTCAACCACGTAGTTGTTGCAGAAAGGAACAGTATATACCATTATTGCCGAAGAGCCGCCATCTGTAAGTTGCAGGTTGCTCGTCACTGTCACCTTGCTCTCAGGATATTTGGGCGTGAACATGGGAGGGTCAACACCATGAATGGTCAGTGTCTGCACATTGTCGAACAGCGATATGCCGTAACAGCCAACGCCATAGTAGGTGTATAAATCCTCAACAACCCATTTGTTGCTCACCTCCTCGCCATATATTATGTTTCCGTCGGCTATGATGTTGCCTTCTATCTTCTCTATCCCTTTTGCCTTGAGACCTTTTGCCATTTCGGTAAAGAAATGGTCGTCGGGATAGACTTTCGATTCTATCGTCGGATCTGCTGCACCATGAATATAGAGGTTGCCTTTCAGTGTGCCTTTGCTTATTGTGCCGTCAGTCAGCACATTGGTGCAAAACTCGTAACTGCCTCCGAAGAGTTCGAGTGTCGTGGCGGTAGTGAAAATCTTCATGACCGAGGCAGGTGTCATCTTGATGTCTGGGTCTTTGCTGGCAACAGTCTTGTCGCTGTCTAAGTCATAAACAATATATCCAAGTTGCGCATTGCCGAAATTCTGTGCCATCATCATCAATGGCAACATCATCAGCAGAATGAGCACCTTGAGAATCTTGCGTGCCTGTGCCGAAGGAATGTTCAGCTGTTCACGGTATTTTGATATCGTCCTTCGTGCCAAGGTATAGCCTTTCTTTGTCATTATTTCCGACAAAGCCTGATCTGACAAAGGGTTGCTTTTGTCTTCTGCCTCGATTGTCTCTGCCAATATGGCCTTGACTTTCAGGGTAGAGACATCTTCGCCGTTGGAGGTGTTGGCAGCATCAGTGAATAGACGTTTCAGTGGTATTATGCCGTATGGGCACTGCATGAAGTTGTTGCTTGTTATTTTGGATATGGTGCCTACGTCAAGTCCTGTGATTTCCTTGACATCCAGCAGTTGCATCGGGCGGAGTTTCGTTTCGTCGCCGGTCAGGAAATATGTGCGTTGCAATTTTATTATGGCCTGCATGACCGAGAGCATTGTCTGGTCACGTCGGGCCAGAGCTCCGATGAACCACTCTGCTTCTTCTATGCAGTTCTTGGAATATCTTATGGCCTCTTTATCATTTGTACCTTTGCCTTCTGCCATGTCGCGGAACCATTCGCTGATGGTCAGTTCCGGCATGTCAGCCTTGTTAAGCGAAAGGATTATTTCTCCATCGGTAACGTCAATCAAGAAATCCGGTGTAACAGTACCCCTGATGCTCAGTGCCGCCTCGCCATACGACCCTAATGGCGAAGGATTGAGTTTTTTCAGAATGCCGAGGGCAGCTTGCAATTGTTCGGGAGATATCCTGCAGACGCTGAGAATGCCATCAAGATTCTGTTCGCTGAGTTTCTTGAAGTGGTACTCTATTATATCCTGTAGTATCAGGGTATTGTTGTCGCGCTTCTCTTCAGGCATTGCCTCAAGTTGCAGCAGGAAACATTCGCGCAGGTCTTTCGCCCCTATGCCTACAGGCTCAAGCGTCTTGATAGTGGCGAGAGCCTCCTCTATCTCCTGCTCATTTACCATTTCGCCCATGGTCATTGCATAGTCGTCAACAATGTCGTAAGGATCACGTTCAATGAACCCTCTGTTGTCCATGCAGTCAATCAGATATTTGCATATAGTGCGCTGGCGTTCGGAGATTTCCTTGAAATCAATCTGGCTTTTCAGCAGGTCGGTCACGTCTGTCTCATCCTTAATCTGTATTTGTGTGTAATCCTCGTCTGCACTGCGGTTACGGGCATCGTAGCGTGGCTCTATGTAGTCGTCGCTTTCCTCGTAATCGTCAGGGTTGACCTCTTCTGGATTATCGTTGTTGATTTCTTCCTCTCCTTCTTCTGGTTTGGCGGTTATGTCATCTATTTCGAAAGCCGGATTCTGTTCAATTTCCTGCCTTATCCGTTGCTGTAAGTCTATCGTGGAATATTGCAACAGGTTTATTTCGGCAAGCATTCTTTTGGATAATGTCTGCCGTACATTTTGCTTGGTCTCTATTGCAATCTTGTTGTTCATTGCTTTATCAAATCCATGAATTCTGCCCTTGTTTCAGGACGGTTGAAGGCTCCTGTGAAGTCTGAAGTCACTGTGACTGAGTTTTGTTTCTGCACACCTCTCATCTGCATGCACATGTGCTGAGCCTCGACAACCACCATAACGCCAAGAGGTTGCAATGTTTCCTGTATGCAGTCCTTGATTTGCAGTGTCAGTCGCTCCTGAAGCTGAAGCCTGCGTGCAAAGATGTCAACCACGCGTGCAATCTTGCTCAGCCCTGTCACCTGATGGTTTGGTATGTAAGCCACGTGAACCTTTCCGAAGAATGGCAGCAGGTGATGCTCGCAAAGTGAATAGAACTCAATGTTCTTAACTATCACCATCTGATGGTAATCTTCGTGGAACATTGCTGATTTCAGCACCTCTTCAGGCGACTCGTTGTAACCTTTGGTATTGTAAAGCATGGCTTTTGCAACACGTTCGGGACTCTTGATCAGCCCTTCTCTGTCTGGGTCTTCGCCGAGCAATTCAATGATTGCCTTGTAATGCTCGGCCAATTGTTGTTCTTTCTCTGTCATTTCTGAAATTTAACAGGTACTATATATGCATCTGCCGTAAAGTCTGGGAAACGCTCAAGAAATGTCTTGCGCAATTCTTCTGCTTCTGCTCTGGTGGTGCAGTTGCCTATCTGGACTTTCCAGAATGGCACTACGTACAAAACGTAAACGTCCAGATTGCTTATGGCAGACGATTCGATTTCTTCTTTTATCTCGTATGCGCGGTTGCGCGATTTAGTTCCTTTGTTGCCATTGAAAACCTGAACTCTGAAACCGTCAATGGTTGCACCGCCAATGGCAGGTTGTTCGGATACTGCATTAATCAGTTCTTCGATGTGTTCTGAGTGATGTGTCACAATATTCTGCGACTTGGCAATACATACTGCCAAACATAAAACAATTACTGCAAATATCTTTTTCATATCATGTTGTTTATTCGTTTAACCATTTAAAGAGGGCTTTCTGATCATTGTGCGTACCGAAGAGTTCTTCGGGATGCCACTGCACACCAATCACAGGTTTCCCGCTGATTTCTATTCCCTCGATAATGCCGTCTGGAGCTTTGGCTGTTACAATGCAGTTGTTTCCAACGCTCTTTACTGCTTGATGATGGAACGAGTTGACTTCTGTTTCGCGAGTACCCATAATCTTATACAGAAGTCCGTATGGTGCCATATTCACCTTGTGATGAGTCTCGCAGCGTGGAGCCTTCTGCGAGTGGCAGAGTTCAGGCTTATCTGGTATCTGAACATAGATATCTTGATAAAGAGTTCCGCCTGTCAGGATTGCAATGCTCTGCATTCCCCTGCAGATGCCGAGCACTTTTTTGTCGCTGTTTAGTGCATATCTTGTCAGGGTAATATCGAAGAAGTCTCTCAACTCGGAAGGCTTGTTGCTCATTTCCGTCAATTCCTCTCCCCAATATTTTGGGTCGATATCGCCACCCCCTGTAAGCAGGAAGGCATCAACTCTGTCGCAATATTCACGTATAACATTCTCATTGTCAGTCACAGGCAGCATCAGAGGTACTCCGCCGTTTTCGGTGATGCACCTTATGTAGGCATTGACAAGCCGTTGCTCCTGCTCATTGTCAAGCCAGTTGCTTGATACTCCGATTGTTGTCATAGGTCGAAAGTCTTCAGTTCTTAGTCCTCTGCGTTTTTGAACAACCTGTTCCATCTGATTTTGCCATGGAACAATGGCACGTCCCTGTCAAGAGAGAGCCAAACAAATACAGGACGCCCTACTATGTGGTCTTCAGGAACAAATCCCCACATTCTTGAATCGGCAGAATTGTGACGATTGTCTCCCATCATGAAATAGTAGTCCATCTTGAAGGTATAGGTCTTGGCTGGCTGGCCGTTCAATATTGCCTGACGGCCATTCCAACTGAGAGTGTTGCCCTCGTAGTTCACGATGCAGCGGTAATATCTGAGAATATTATCCTCAGTCAGTTCAATGGTGGCATCTTTTGCTGGTATCCACAGTGGCCCATACTCAGATCTTGTCCATTTGTATGAATATGCTAATGGATAGATTGCAGATTCGCCTTTCATTTCAGGCAAAACTCTCTCTTTCATCACTTGTTTAACCATTGGCAGTGACTCAATTTTGGCCTTTACTTCTTCTGTCATTGCCATGTAATATATAGATCCCCACGTCAGGCTGTCTATTGCTGGGCTCATACCTAACATTCTCAGATAGTCTGAAGCGTTGTTGCCATTGAAAATCTGCATTTCGCCAATGCTGATGCCCAAGTCGTGCATTTTCTCTGGTTGCAGCTGAGTTCCATTTGTCTGGACGAAATAATTGTGCTGCATTCCTGGCTTCATTGGAAATTGCTTGCCGTCAACATATAGAATGTCATCTTTTATCTCGATTGTTTCGCCTGGCAGTCCTACACATCTCTTGACGAAGTTTTCCCTTCTGTCAACAGGTCGCCATCTTGTCTCAGCCAGACCATTTCTCTCTCTCAATGTCTCAAGCATTTTGCCACCAGTCCTAAGCCTTGCCATGAGGGTGCCGTAAGGCATTACGCTGTCTTTTGCGAAATCTGCAAATCTGAGGTCCTGACTTGCATACTCAAACGACATGCTGTAGTAGTCAGGATTCTGTGTCCAACCGAGCACTGTATCTCCAGCTGGGAAATTGAATACGACAATGTCGCCTGACTCAATCTTGTCCCAACCCTTAAGCCTTTTGTATTCCCATTGAGGTTTCTCAAGATACGACTTGTGACCCCATGGGAAAGTATTCTGTACGAGTGGTGCAGAAAGAGGTGTCATTGGCACTCGTGGACCATACGAGCATTTTGACACCAGCAGGAAGTCTCCAACACGCAAAGTCTGCTCCAGCGACGAAGATGGTATCTGGTAGTTCTGGAAGATGTAAATATTGATGAAATATACGGCAACAAGTGCAAAGACTATTGCGTCAACCCAACTATAGAACTTGTATAATTTTGTATTTGTCTCTTTGTATTCCTTCCACCAAGTATATGGTATGTATTTGGTAATGAAGACATCAAATATAAATGTCTCAAGCAACAGCCACCAATAGTTGCCCACCCAGATGATGAAAAGCACATAGATGAGACTCCAAATGCCAAACTTCACCCATTGTCCTACAGGTTTGTTTAATCTTTCTTTTATAGTCATTTGTTATTTTGGTTTTTCTCCTAGATATTCTAGATGTTCTAGATGTTCTAGATATTCTAGATTATCTAGACATTAAGTTTCTCATGGAATAAAATCCAGCGGGCTTTCCTTTCATATACTCCGCTGCAATAACTGCCCCTAAAGCCAATCCGTCTCTTGATTTGGCTTCATGTCTCAATGTTATGATGTCATATTCAGAATCATAGTGAATCTCGTGTATGCCTGGCACCTTGCCTTCCCTGATGGATTCTATCTCAGGTCTCTTGCCATAGTTCGCCTCAATCTGGTCAGCCAGCACTATTGCTGTGCCTGATGGAGCATCTTTTTTTTCTGTATGGTGTACCTCTGTCATGTCAACCTCATACCCCTCATGGTGGCTCATTATTGCTGCCAGTCTTTCGTTAATTTCCATCACTATGTTTACGCCAAGAGAGAAGTTTGATGTCCAAAAGAATGGCACTTTCATCTTGCTTTTCACCTCTTCCATTCTTGATGTCCAGCCAGTAGTGCCTGAAACTACAGTCATATCTCTTTCGGAGCAACGCATATAGTTATTTATGGCAGACGTCGGTTGGGTGAACTCTATTGCCACGTCTGCTGATTTGAATTCTGCAGAATCGTATTTTGCCTCTTCTCCCATGTCGATGGTGCATACTATCTCATGGCCTCTCTCCTTGGCAATACGCTCAATGACATGACCCATCTTGCCATAACCAATAATCGCTATCTTCATATCTTGTTTACCTTAAAAAGTCTATTGCTTCGAACACTTCTTCTTTCGCGACATTTACTCCCCATTCAGCGTTGCCTATGTTATGAAGTAGTACCATTTGTATTTGTCCGTTTGTGCTGTTTTTCTTGTCGTTTCTCATGGCTTCCCATAGCCTGTCATAACTCTTGCAGTCGAAAGGCAACATTCCGAAATTTTCCACCATCCAGTGCTTTGTTTCTGTCAGCACACTTTTTTCCAGCCCAAACTTCACCACTGACAAGTATATCGCAACTACCAGTCCATACGCCACTGCCTCGCCATGTAACAATTTACCCTTGCCAATTGCCTCAAATGCATGGCCTGCCGTATGTCCTAAGTTAAGTATTTTTCTCAATCCTTTTTCGCGAGGGTCCTCTGCCACTATACGTTTCTTCACATCTGCCGACCTCTCGATTGTTTCTTTGTCAATCCCTGCCAAATCAATCCCCATTGTCTCTTTGTATAGATTTTCGGAATCTATCAAACCGTGTTTCACCATTTCTGCCCAACCTGCTCTCATGTTTCTACTGTCCAGTGTCTTGAGCATTTCTGGCTTTATCCACACCTCGTCAGGTTCTGCAAAAGTACCCACCAGGTTTTTCACACCTCCATAATTGATTGCAGTCTTGCCACCAAAACCTGCATCCACCATTGCCAACAGGGTGGTAGGCACATTTATGAAATGTATTCCCCTTTTGAATGTTGATGCGGCAAAGCCCCCAAGGTCTGTTATCATTCCTCCGCCAACATTCACTAATGTTGCTTCACGTGAGGCGTGCCCTTCTTCCAAAGCTTTCCAAATCTTTTGGACGCTTTCAATGCTTTTGTTTCCTTCTCCTGCTGGAATGACCACCCTCTTAATACAATTCAACCCGAGCCCCTCTGCCAGGGACTCGGTGATTGAATCACATAGTATATATAACTCTTTATTCAAGTCAAGGAAATCATTTGCTCATGTCGAGCATTCGCTTGATAGGGCGTACTGCCTTTTCAAGAAGCTCGTCAGCAACAATAATTTCAGGTTTTTCGTCCTTCAGGCACTGATAGAGTTTTTCCAGGGTATTCATTCTCATGTATTCACAGACGTTGCAGTCTGATGCAGTGTCGTCTGGAGGTACGGGTATGAACTCTTTCTTTGGATTTCTCTTGCGCATCTCGTGCAGTATGCCACTTTCGGTGCATACAAGGAAACGCTGGTTGTCAGTGTCTGTCGTGAAGTTCAGCAGGGTTTGCGTCGAACCTACAACGTCTGCCATGTCGGCAATCTCCTGCTTGCATTCTGGGTGTACCAGAATCTTTGCGTCAGGATATTTTGCCTTCAGCTCACGTAGTTTTGATGCAGAAAATCTGTCGTGTACGTGACAGCAGCCATTCCATAGTTTCATCTCCCTTCCTGTCACGCAGTTAATGTAGTTGCCGAGGTTCCTGTCTGGACCAAAGATGAGCTTTGCATCCTTTGGGAACTGGTCAACAATCTTGCGTGCATTGGAACTTGTGACGACAACATCTGTAACTGCTTTCACAGCAGCAGTTGTGTTGACGTATGAGATTACAGTATGGTCAGGATATTTGCTTACGAACTCGGCAAACTCGTCAGCCTTGCAGCTCTCAGCAAGCGAGCAAGTGGCATTGAGGTCAGGAACGAGCACCTTCTTTTCTGGCGAGAGAATCTTGGCCGTCTCACCCATGAAGTGGACACCGCACATCACCAGAATCTTGGCCTCGTTCTTGGCTGCCCATTGGGCAAGTGCAAGACTGTCTCCAACAACATCTGCTATATCCTGAATCTCACCAATCTGATAATAGTGAGCCAGAATGACAGCACCTTTTTCTGCCTTCAGACGCTTTATCTCTGAAATCAATTCTTCTTTTGTCATTATCTTTAGTTTTTACTAGAATACTAGTGTACTAGAACACTAGAACTCTAGACTATACCAACGAGATAGTGTCTCTTGCAATAGTCAACTCCTCATCTGTTGCAATTACAGCAACACGTATCTTGGAATCTTTAGTAGAGATTTCAACCTCATCACCACGAACCTTGTCGTTCAACTCAGCGTCAAATTTAACGCCTAAGTACTCGAGTTTACGGCAGATATAGTCGCGTGTCTCGTTTTGTTTCTCTCCGATTCCACCAGTGAAGATTATGGCATCTACACCGCCAAGAACAGCCATGTAAGAACCAATGTATTTAAGCAGTCGGTAGTTGAACATATTCATGGCGAGGTCGGCACGGTTGTTGCCCTCAGCCATAGCAGCCAAAATGTCGCGCATATCGCTCGAAACGCCTGAAACGCCCAATACACCAGACTTCTTGTTAATCATATTATTGACAGCAGCAACATCCATCTTCTCTTTGTCCATGATGTAAGTGATTGCACCAAGGTCAACGTCACCTGAACGTGTGCCCATTACCAAACCTTCAACAGGGGTGAGCCCCATAGATGTGTCGATGGACTTACCATTCTTTACTGCGGTTACAGAACCGCCACCACCAAGATGGCATGTGATTATGCGGCTGTTGTTGCAGTCCAGTCCTAAGAACTCGCAGGCACGTTTTGCAACATAGCGATGACTAGTTCCGTGGAAGCCGTAACGGCGCACGCCATATTTCTCGTAATATTCGTATGGCAATGCGTACATATAAGCATAGTCCGGCATTGTCTGATGGAACGCTGTATCGAACACACCAACCTGTGGCACTTTTGGCAATATCTTTGTTATTGCAGCAACGCCCTTCAGATTTGCTGGGTTATGAAGTGGCGCAAGGTCTGTGCACTCCTGCATTTTCTCTATGACTTCTGGAGTAATGACGACAGAAGTGTTGAATTTCTCGCCACCGTGAACCAGTCTGTGACCGACAGCATCAATCTCCTCAAGTGACTTGATGCAGCCATATTCAGTGTTAGTCAGGGTGTCGAGAATCAATTCAACACCCACTGTGTGTTCTGGCATGAACTTCTCGATAGTCTTCTTCTCGCCGTTAGGCAGTTTGAATTTCAGAAAAGAGTCTTTGAGACCAAGTTTTTCGATACCTCCCTGGCCGAGAACACTCTCGTTGCTCATGTCATAGAGCTTGTACTTGATTGAAGAACTTCCGCAGTTTAATACTAATACTTTCATTTATTATCTGTTTGCTTTAGCGGCAATTGCCTGGTTACATGTTATTGCTATCATCTTCTCAATGTCGTCAACCGAGCATCCGCGTGAGAGGTCGTTGATTGGAGCCGCCATGCCTTGGAGCACTGGGCCTATTGCCATTGCACCACCGAGACGCTGAACCAGTTTGTAACCGATGTTTCCTGTCTCAAGTGCTGGAAATACAAGCGTATTGGCCTTACCTGCCACCTTGCTCTCTGGTGCTTTGAGTGAACCCACCGATTCAACGAGTGCTGCATCTGCCTGCAATTCACCGTCTATCATCATGTCTGGAGCCATCTCTTGAGCCTTTTTTGTAGCCTCTACGACACGGTCAACAAGTTCGTTCTTTGCACTACCCTTTGTCGAGAAGCTGAGCATTGCTATTCTTGGCTCAAAACCGCAGATTGCCTTCATTGTGCCGCCTGTTGCAACGGCTATCTGTGCCAGTTCGTCAACTGATGGGTTTGGCAATACTGCAACGTCACCGCACATCAATATGCCTTCCTCGCCAAACTGTTTCTCCTTGCTTATCAGAATCATTGCGCCTGATACACAAGAAAAACCTTTTGCAGTCTTGACAATCTGAAGTGCTGGACGAAGTACGTTTCCTGTCGTGTTGCGTGCACCTGCCAATTCACCATCAGCATCACCTGCCTTAATCATGAGGCAACCGAGGTACAGAGGGTCTTTTGCCTTTTTGTGAGCCTCTTCCTCTGTCATACCCTTAACCTTACGGAGCTCGTAAAGTATGTTGGCGTACTTGTTTTCCTCTGGGTTGTTCTCTGGGTCAATGATTATGTCACGAGTTATGTGACTGAAACCTTTTTCGCCAGCCATTTTCATAATCTCGTCTGGGTTACCTATCAGAGTCAGTTTTGCAACCTTGTCACGCAGCACGTTATTGGCTGCCTCAAGGGTACGGGGTTCCGTACCCTCTGGCAGTACAATATGTTGTGGATTTTTTTGCGCTCTCTCTTTAATCTGTCCTAATAAATCCATTATTGTTTATTCGTTAATGATGTTTGCTTTGATTGCGTTATATACGGCACTCTTGCTTGAAGTCTTGCCATGAACGAATGCTACAACATACATATTTGGAATGTCAGTTGCAGTTTCCTTGCCTGCACTCGTCTCACCTTTGATTTTTGCTGGGATAGGATATTCATAATGTGCAGTATAGTTCTTGTCGCCATCAAGTGTCAGTTTGTCGCCCTCAGCTGCTGTCAAGAATGCACGTACCACCTCGTTGTGTACGAAATTGTTGCCGCCATTTGACTGGCTCGCAACTATTCCGTTCTGGCAAACCAAAACAGTAATGTAACAGTCGTTAGGATATGACATGCCGTTAACGTCAACGGTCAATGTTGAATCTTGCAAAGAAACATTCATTGCGATAGTTGCGTTTGCTGGAATTGCTGCCAATTCGTCAAGCAATTCTGATGTCGCATAGCCAGGATGCCAAGCGAATTCACTTACGCCTTGACCATAATCTACAGCCATACGGTCGATGATACAAGCAGGTGCAAAGTTGACTCCGAGTTTGCTTGCTACAGTATTGCCGTCATTCAGGGTAAAGATATCATTCTTAAATCCTGAGTGATGTGCCACCCATGCAACCTTATCTGGATGTTGCATACCTTCAATGGCATCGCGGAGGTTTGCTATGCCGTCTGGACAGTTAGGACAACTTTGTGATGTGAACTCTTCAATAAGGATGCACACTCTCTCTGGAGCGTCAGCTGCAAATACATTGATGTCAGCTGTTGTTTTGTCGTTCTTGTTGTTCTCGTCTGTTACACCATCCTCAGATACCTCTGCGGTGATCTTGTTCATATCCAGGCCAATTCCGTTGATAGTGAAGTTAAATCTTTTTGACTCACCATTACGAAGAGTTGCTACACTTTCATTCACAGTCTCACTGCCATATTTGCATGTAATTTTGACATTTCCTGTTGTCTTGATACCTGCGTTGCGTACGTCAACTGAAAAGTTCACAGTTTCACCTGCACGGACATTGGCTGTAACCTTCAGATTCTCTGCTGCAACATCGTGCTGTTTTTCCGAAGAATAGTTGCCTCCTACGCAGATTGCCTCGATGCTTGCACCATAGCCTGCACCAGCAAGTTCTTTGAAGCTAACCCATTCACCATCCCAATACATGAAACTGTTCTTGCTGAGTGTGCTATTGCTGGTCTCAGTACCAATGAAATAGCCAGAACCTGTAGCCTCATAACCTACATAGATGTCTTTGCCTCCTTCGATGTTCACAGGTGTATCGAAGATTACATATTGGCTGCCACCTGCTTTATATGTGAACTCTTTCTCTGCAATGTTGTTGCCGAGTTCGTATGCCATGAATACCTTACCGCTTGTTGCACCATCGCTAATGTCACAGCGAACACCGATAACCTGCCTATTGCCTTTTTCGGCAACTTTTGCTGCTTCAATCTTTAACACTGCCTTGTGGGTGACTGTCTCGCTGCCAGTGCCAAGGTAAGTGTCTGCCTGGGCTTTCTTTGTGTAGCTTAGCAGATAGATAGAACTTCCATCAATTGGACCATTGTCAGTTGAATTTTTTCCCTTGTCCTTGTTACAGCTGAATACGCCAAAAAGGGTAACAGCCATCAAGACGATTGATAAAATCTTTTTCATAAGAAATAATTTAAATAGTGAATATTTTGTTATTTATTTGTCAATTGTACAGACGCACGGTACAAGGAGTTTTCCGTTATAGGGCAGAGCGACAGATAACCTTTCACAAATCGTCCTTCTACATCATATTCCATCTTTTCATTCTGCTCCTGCCATTGATGATGCACCATCAGCCTTCCTGGCATCATGTGTTCTACGGTAAACATTCCTTCAGAATCTGGTGATACATATTTGTCATACAATATTCTTGCCACCATTCCCATGGTCATGCGCAGGTTTATCTCAACTACAGGATTGAACATGAAGCCTCCATTGTTTTTGTAAATGAACATGTCAACGCCAACAAACCCTTCGTATGTCTTTGCCAGATAGCTGTCTATATATGCTATCAGTTCACGCTCTACGTCATCCAGTTCTTCAGTAGGAATCCATTCGGATATGATTTCGGCAATCCTCTTGTTACTCATCAGCCTGTTTCCTCTGTAAGCACCCTGCCCTTCAGTGAAGAAGAGTGAATAGCCTACGAACTCGCATTTGCCATGTTCTATCTTGAATTCCATTGCAAAGTCCATAACCCTATCCATTGCCAGTTCTGCCATGATGGAGCCTTGCTTCTCGATGGTTCTCTTTATCCAACCGACCAGACTTGGTGTGAAGCTTGCAGTTGTCCAGTATACTCCTCTGCCAGAACTGCTCCAAGGTGCTTTAATTACAATTTCATCGTATGCCTCTGCAAATGTCTTGACTTCTTCGACAGAATGCAGTTCTGCGGCAGGCAGTGGAAAATGGTATTTCTCTCCAAGTCTCGAACGCAGGTGAGCCATGGCTCTTGTTGCCGTCCTTCTGTGCGACAACTGACGTATTGCCTCTATTTTATCGTCAGATGGCAGTATTGATTCGTTGATTCCATTGACTATCAGTAGTCGTTTTACTGACTTGTCCCATCCCCAGGGCACAACTGATTCGAATTCCTCATTCGGATCTATAGGCATTATCTCGCTGCGGTCAAACACTGTCGCTCCATATTCAGCATACCATTTTGGCAACAATGCCAAGTCTGATGCAAGGAACAGAGCCGACTCTGGCGCCTGATAGTTTGATGTCCCAGCCGCCAGCGACAGATCATGTTCTGGATTAAATATGTATAACCGCTTCATAGTCTTAAGTCAAAAGTCTCAGGTCTTAGGTCACCGTTCCCGAAAGTTCCGCTTTCGGGTTAATCAGCCACTGTTCCCGAAAGTTCCGCTTTCGAGTTAATTTGCCGCCAGCCTCTTTATCCTCTCTATCATAGCAACCACTCCATTTGAACGAGTTGGCGACAGGTGTTCCCTTAATCCAATCTTTTCAACGAACGAGAAATCGCATTCCCTGACTTCCTCGATTGAACAACCAGAAACCACCTTCATCAGCATGGCGACAATTCCTTTCACTATGACAGCATCGCCTTCGCCTTTGAAATAAATCCTCCCATCTCGCTTTTCGCTTACTATCCACACTTGGCTCTGACATCCTTTTATCAGCGTCTCATCGTTTTTTTCTTCCTCTTTCAGAGATTCCAGTTCCTGACCTAATTCTATCAGGTACTGATATTTATCCATCCAATCCTCATATAACGAGAATTCGTCAATTATCTCGTTTTCCCGTTCTTTCAGTGTCATCTTCTGTAATATTCTAGCATCATCAAACCGATGATGAAATTTTGGTGCAAAGGTACAAATATTTTTTTATCTGCCAAAAAAAATAGTAAAAAAATAATCGTCAATTTTCAATTGTTAATTTTCAATTGAATAAGTCCTGGATATGACTTCTCCAATGGCTGCAGATCAATTTCATCAACCCCCAGTATCATTAGTGCCATTACCATCCTGTGATCGCTGTAACCATCTGGTTTGCCGTAGGATTTTGTCATAATTCCTTCCCACGTCAGGCTCTTTCCATCCCATTGGACATCATATCCCGCTTTTCTCAGTTCGCAGCAGAGATTGGAACCCCTTCGACTCTCTTTCTTTTCCAGTGTGTCCAGTCCTGTTACCTTGAATTTCTTTTTCAACTTGCACAGCGTAGGTACAAGAACCATTGCAAGGTCTGGCGTCCTGCGGCAATCAACTTCATGACTCTCATCTGTAACGAAGTTTTTCTTCATACACAGCCTCATCTCATGGTCTGTTTCTTCACTCAGCACTCCCAATTTTCCAAATATCCCTATGGCAGCCTCGTCAGGCTGACATGTTCCTCTTTTCAATCCCACTATCTTTATTTTTTTGCGTCTTGTGGCACACCATCCATACCAGAAGACGGCACTTGACCAGTCTTTCTCAATCGCAACATTTTCCACTGAAACAGAATCAATTTTTTCCACAACTATCTTCTCATCTCCTATTTCAACCTTAACACCAGATTTTCTCATTACTTCAGCCGTCATCTCTACATAGCTCCATGAATTTCTCTCTCCTGTTGTCTTGATTGTTATCCCGTGTCTCATTCCTGCAAGCATCAGGGCAGATATTGTCTGTGATGACTGTGATGCGTCAACATCAACAAAGTTTTTCGGTTTTGCTGTGCCTTTTATTTTTACAGGTAGCGAACTGCCTGAAACTTCTGCGCCAATTGCCCTGGCAGCTTCTGTTATTGAAGATATTGGTCTTTCCCTTATCTGCTCATTTCCGTCAATCACCACTTCGCAATCCATTGTGGCGTAATATGCTATGGCGAAACGAGCTGCTGTTCCTGATGATCTCACCCACACGTTTTTGCCATCAGTTGTCAATGCCTTGCGAATGGCTATGATGTCATCGTTTTCGTCACTATATGGAATATCTATGCCCGCAATTGAGCAAATCATGGCAATGCGGGCATAGTGACTTTTGGATATTGGAATATCAACTTTCATTTCTTGAATCCTGGCAGCGAGGCATAATTTATGCCTTTCCAGATGTCATTGACCTTTTTGCTCTTTTCCCTTGGCGGAATGCCTTGGCCTGTTGGATAATAGTATGTGCCGCCTGTTACTATGACGTAACCGTCTGCCGTTGGCACGACTGAAAGCTTCTCTCTTCTGGCAACGAGAACCTGTATGGCGGAGTCAACGGAAAAGGCTTCTTCGATTTTTTGCCATGTTATTCCGTAATCTTTCGAGAAGAGGCTGTAGTCGTCCACCATGTTCCCATCTTTGTCTGTTCCGCCGAAAAGTATCAGTCCGTATGCATATTGCGCCATTCCTGCAAACGCACGTGGTGTTATCAGCGAATCTTTTTGTGTCAGTTTCACCCAATAAGAACCATTTTCTGTTGACCATACGTTGCTGAGGTAATTTTCTTCTTCATCTATTCCGCAAGCCACCATGACCTGCCATCTTCCTGATGGGGATTTGCCTTTGCATACGGATTCGCCTTTAACCGGAAAACCTGCTGGTACTGTGGCCGTTTCTTCCCAGTTAGTGCCATTAAGCTTCATAATTTTGTTGCCCTTGCCTAATGCGAACAGCGACTTGTCGAGCGAGAAGAGCAGATGTTCTATCTCTATGGATGATGTTGTCTCTTTGCTGTTCCAACCGTCATTTTGATCTGAGAAGATAAGTGTCATTCCTGCCATCATGCAGACTTCTTCGTTGTGCGCAACTGCATGTTCAATGTCTATTTCGTCAACGCTTTTTGTTATGCCTTTTGTGGTGAATTCTGACCATTGATTTCCGCTTGTCCTGCTGAGCACTACCAATTTTCCACTTTTATCTATCAGCCAATACAGATTTCCTTCATCTGTTGCAATGCACTTGTCTCTCGTGATTTCGTCTGATGGCAGTTCTCCTATGGAGTTCCATTCTATAGTGTCAGGGTTTACTTGGTGAACATTGACCCATATCTTGTATGTGCGGCTGCTTTTTTCACCGGCTGAAGTGACAGTGATGGTATGCTCTTTTGTGAAATCCACATATACAGTATCTGTCTCATACAGGTTTATCTCACCGTCAATCATGCAGGTGTTGAAGATTGGTGTTATCATTGGCGCAAGTGAGTCTATTCTTGTACCATATGCAAGTGAGTCCTTGTTGTATATTAGGTTGTTCACAGTGTCAATAGTGAAGGTATAACTCTTGACGTTGCTGTCAAACGGGCTCAGCATTCGCAGGTAATTGATGGTGGTTCCCTCTGAGATTGTTGACGTTGATCCAGTCTTGCATCCTGAGAGTATCAGCACTGCTGCTGTAGCCAGTAATATGTATCTTTTCATTTTGTTCATTGTTTTGTCGTTTCTTTTCCCCAACGCAATATCAGTATTGCTGTTCCGAATATGATGAACGGAATGGATAGCAGTTGCCCCATTTTCACGTCAATTCCGCATATATCCACCACCTTGCTCTCTTTCACGGCCTCAATCAGGAACCTGAAGATGAATACGGCGGTTGCTGTTATGCCGCAGTAGAATCCTGGCTTGTGGCTGTTCCTGTGGGTGAACAAGTGCCCCAACACTGCAAATATTCCGAAATAGAATATTGCTTCATACATTTGCGATGGGTGTCTTGGCAGCTCGTCTATCTTTGTGAATATCACTGCCCATGGCACGTCTGTCGGCATTCCCACTATCTCGCTGTTCATCAGGTTGCCCAATCTTATGAAACCGCCTGCCAGACATGTACCCAATGCTATCAGGTCAAACATTGTCCAGAGGCCGTCCTTGGTTTTGCCAAAAGGAGTCTGGAGCTTTTTTGTGCGGTAGTGGAATATTATTATTGCCACTATCATGCCTACGGCACCTCCATGAGAAGCAAGGCCGTGATAGCCTGTGAATTTCCAGCTTCCGTCAGCCATCTCTTTTATAGGCAGCAGAATCTCTATCGGGTGCGTCGAGAAGTAGTCGAACTGGTAGAACAGGCAGTGTGCCAGTCTGCAGCCCAAGAACATACATACAAAACCCCAAACGAGGAATATCTCGAAATCCTTATCGCTCCAGCCTCTCTTACCGAACTCGCGGTATATCCACCATCCAGCCAGGGTCAATCCAATGGCAAAAAGAACCCCGTACCACAACACCTTGAAGCCCCCGACCTCAAACATCACATTCGATATGTTCCAAATTATATAACCTGTCATATAATTGTCAATTGTCAATTGCAAAAGCCCCCTCCATAATCTTATACAATTCCTCTTTCGTCTCGGTGCGAAGCATGGCGATTTTGGTCTGACGGAAATTGTCTATGCCCTTGAATGTTGGTGCTGCCGCAATGTGTCTGCGCGAATGCAATATGCCTTTGCGCTCGTCATTGCCGCACCATTCTATCGACCGCTCGACATGCTCTTTCAGTATCTCAATCTGCCATTTCTTGTCATCGAAATCCGGACATTCAGGCAGCCCATCCAGATGACGTCTGATTTCCCCGAATATCCATGGGTGGCCGAAAGAAGCGCGGCCTATCATTATTGCGTCAACGCCATAGCGGTCAAAGCATTCGCGGGCTCTTTCGGGCGTTGTTATGTCGCCATTGCCTATTATCGGAATCTTCATCCGAGGGTTGTTCTTCACCTCGCCTATCAGAGTCCAGTCCGCCTCGCCGGTGTACATCTGGGCTCTTGTCCGTCCGTGTATTGCCAGTGCTGCTATCCCGCAATCCTGCAGGCGTTCAGCCAGTTCCACTATACACTTTGACTCGTTGTCCCAGCCTAATCTTGTCTTCACCGTCACTGGTGTCTTCACAGCCTTCACCACCGCCTCTGTTATCTCAAGCATCAGCGGAATGTTCCTCAGCATTCCCGCACCAGCGCCTTTGTTTGCGACTTTCTTGACAGGGCAGCCCCAGTTTATGTCTATTATGTCGGGTTTTGCCTCCTCCACAATCTTTGCAGCCTCCACCATTGTCTCGACGTCACGACCGTAAATCTGTATTGCCACGGGGCGTTCCTCGTCATGTATGGTCAGTTTCTGCGAGGTGGCCTTTATGCTTCGTATCAGGGCGTCGGCACTTACGAACTCGGTATATACCATGTCTGCCCCGAAACGTTTGCACAATCCTCTGAACCCTGGGTCGGTTACATCCTCCATGGGGGCAAGGAACAGGGGTTCCCTCCTGAACTCTATATCCCCAATCTTCATCACTTCATCGAAAGTTTTATCTTGGTCAGGGCAGTCTTTGTCTGCTCTGGGAAATCACAATCCATCATCCACTGGTAATAGCCTGGGTTCTGACGCAGCACCTCAACCACTGGCTTTCCCTTGAACTTGCCGAAATTGAACACGGCCTCGTTTTTCTCGTTATATACCATTCTGCCGGCAGGATCCACACGCTTCATCAATGTGGTAAATTCAGCCAGAAACTCAACGTCATTCTTGAGGTCGCTTGGGTAGTAATCCAGTTGAGCCTGCAGCACCTCGTAAGTTGCCACCACATCGCCAAGGGCAGTATGTGCGTCAACATGCTCTTTGCTGCAGTAGAATTTGTATGCAGCACTCAGCGTGCGTTTCTCCATCTTGTGGAATATAGTCTGCACGTCAATCTTCTTTGCCCGTTCAATGAAAGTAGGGTTCATTCCTATACGGCTGAACTCCTCCATCAGCAAAGGTATGTCGTATTTGTCGGAGTTGTAGCCGGCAATATCGCATCCCTCGAAATCTGCTGCTATTTCTGCTGCTTTCTGCTTGAAGGTGGGGCAATCCTTTACGTCTTCATCTTTTATGCCAGAGACAGACGACGCCTCCTCTGGTATGTGCATCTCAGGGTTAATCAGGTATCGGTGGCTGACCTCCTCACCGTTAGGCATCACCTTGAGATACGCTATCTCCACGATTCTGTCTTTTGCGGTATCTAATCCCGTAGTCTCCAAGTCAAAGAATACTATAGGTCTTTTTAAATTAAGCTTCATTGTTTTGTTTTTATTCTAGAATTTCTAGATTGTCTAGATTATCTAAAACTCTCCCCTGATAGATTCATTAAATGCTCTCTTCACGTCTGCTGCATCAGAGTATTTTCCCAAGACGAACATCAGTTTCGTCACGGCAGCCTCTGTTGTCATGTCGTAGCCCGACAGCACTCCTGCCTTCACGAGATTGACCGATGCCTCATAACGACCCATTTCCACACTTCCGGCACGGCATTGCGAGACGTTCACAGTCACTATCCCACGTGATGTGGCATCAGCAATCTCTTCGCGCAGCCAATCCTCGGTTGTCGCATTGCCAGAGCCATAACTCTCCATCACCACAGCCCTCAACCCTTCTATGGCATATATTGCGTGGACATAACTCCTTTTAATTCCCGGAAAGAGTTTAAGAATCACCACATTGTTGTCAAAGTGGTCATATACCTCCAACGGCTTGTACTCGGGGTTTCTGTTGATGCAATGCTCGTTATATTTAATATGTACCCCTGCACGGGCCAGTTCTGGGTAGTTGAACGAGGCAAAAGCGTTGAAATTCTCGGCATTCCTCTTGGTCGTGCGGTTACCCCGCATCAGCTTCTGCTCGAAGAAGAGGCATACCTCTGGCACCATTGCCGACCCGTCTTCCCTCATTTCAGCCGCAATTTCTATTGCAGTCATGAGGTTCTCTTTTGCATCGCTCCTCAGCACGCCTACTGGCAACTGCGAGCCTGTGAAGACCACAGGCTTGTTCAGGTTCTTCAGCATGAACGAGAGTGCCGATGCAGAATAGGCCATGGTGTCTGTTCCGTGCAGCACCACGAAACCATCACACTCGTCATAGTATTTCATTATTATCTCGGCAATCTGCACCCAGTTTTGGGGTGTGATGTCGGACGAATCTATCAATGGCGAGAAAGCCACAGATTTGATGTTTACGTGCAACATTCTCAATTCTGGCAGGAACGACATCACTTTTTCTGTGTCCAATGGTGCGAGAGAATGATTGCCTTCACTCTCTCCCATACTTATCGTGCCCCCAGTAAATATCAGTAGCACAGTGGGTTTTGCTTTTTCTTCACTCATAACGGAGCATTTCTGTTTCAACCTGCAAATATAAAACTTATTTTTCAACCCTCAAAATTTTTCCCAATAAAAAAATTTTTTGTAACTTTGCACTCGATATTTTAGAACTCAAAATAAAAACTAACAATATGATTTACAAAGAAATGACAGCCGAAGAGGCTGCAAAATTCATCCAGAATGGCAACATAGTGGGCTTTTCTGGCTTCACTCCTGCAGGTTGTCCTAAGGAGGTTCCTACTGCAATAGCAAAAATCGCAGAGGCAGAACATGCCGCAGGCCGTGAGTTCAAGATTGGCATGTACACCGGTGCTTCCACTGGTGATTCTCTCGACGGAGCTCTTGCTCGTGCCAATGCAGTACTTTTCCGCACTCCTTACCAGTCGAATAAAGATCAGCGCACACGTCTGAACGCTCAGGATGCACATTATTTTGATATGCACCTCAGCCACCTGGCTCAGGAACTTCGTTATAGCTTCATGCCAAAGCCTGACTTCGCTATCGTCGAGGCTTGCAAACTCACTGACGACGGCAAGATTGTCCCTACGTCAGGTGTGGGTATCCTGCCTACCATCTGCCGCTTGGCCGACAAGATTATAGTAGAGCTCAATGCTGCTCATCCAGAGGAACTTGAGGGAATGCATGACATCTATGAGCCACAGGATCCTCCTTGCCGCGAGGCTATTCCTGTATATAAGCCATCAGACCGTTGTGGCAAGCCATACGTTCAGGTTGACCCTAAGAAGATTATTGCCGTTGTCCGCACCAACCGTCCTAACGAGGTTGGCAAGTTCTCTCCGGTTGACGAAGTCACTGCAAAGATTGGCGAGAATGTCGCAAACTTCCTTGCTGCTGAATTGAAGGCTGGCCGCATTCCTGCTTCTTTCCTCCCTATCCAGTCTGGTGTAGGCAACATCGCAAATGCCCTTCTCGGTTCTCTTGGCGAGAACAAAGACATCCCTGCTTTCGAGATGTACACCGAGGTTATCCAGGATGCTGTAATCGACCTTATGAAGAAAGGCCGTGTGAAATTCGCTTCTGGCTGCTCGCTCACAGTGTCTCAACCTAAACTCGAGGAAATCTATAACGACCTCGACTTCTTCAAACAGCGTGTTTGCCTTCGTCCACAGGAACTCTCCAACAACCCAGAGGTTGCCCGCCGTCTTGGTCTCATAACAATCAATACAGCACTTGAGGCAGACATCTTCGGCAATGTCAACTCAACCCACGTGCTTGGCACCAAGATGATGAACGGTGTTGGCGGTTCTTGCGACTTTACACGCAACGCTTACATATCAATCTTCACCACTCCTTCAACTGCTAAGGATGGCAAGATTTCCTCTATCGTGCCAATGGTTTCTCACCTCGACCAGTCTGAGCACTCTGTCAAGGTTCTCATCACCGAGCATGGTGTAGCCGACCTTCGTGGCAAGAGCCCAATCCAGCGTGCACACTGCATCATCGACAATTGTGTTGACCCAAGTTATCGCGACATGTTGCGTAGTTACCTTGAGTCTGCTCCTAAGGCTCATACCCCTATGAACATCGACACATGCTTCGAGATGCACAAGGCATTCCGCGACACAGGCGATATGCATAACGCAAAATTCTAATCTGGAATATATAGAAAAACCATGAATGAATTCAGGCAGCCATTTGTCAATGGCTGCCTGAATTGTCTTTCCGCATCTTATACCTCTGTCTCATGATTTTACGCTGATCGCAGTTATGCTGACTTGCCATGTCAGAGACAGGAATGAGGTGAAGCATTAATGATTCGTGCAGTTCAGATTCTGAAGTCCATTTTACACATAGACTGTAGATAAGAATGCGGCAAGTATAAAGTACTGTGTAGCTGAAAGTTAAAAATATATATATAATTTAACTGAAAATAATCAATGGTTTTGTCCTGCCGTATCAGAATATTTTTGTAACTTTGCAGCAATATTCTATGCCGATGTTGTGAGTTAGTTTTATTCTTGAATGTAATTTTGTGATGATTATCTAAAAAACTATAATTGTAAAAACAACAAAATGAAGAAAGATACAATACAATTAAGATGTGATAAGAAGAGAGTAGAATTGCTCGAAAAGTATTTCGGCAATATAGTTCATGAAGCAGCTCATGAAATGCCTGAGACAGTGGATGAAAGTCGCTACTCGATGGAACTCCCTGCCAAGGTTGAGGCTGAATATCGTTCCTTCCTCAGTGAACTCCTTGCAGAAGTTGCGCCGGAAAAAGATATTGATGTAATCTTGGATAAACGTTATTGGTCTGTGACATTCACTGAGAATGACCGTCAGCAACTCGAAGAAGCTTACA
The DNA here is from genome assembly GCA_045600865.1 of Candidatus Aphodosoma sp. GTDB lineage: Bacteria > Bacteroidota > Bacteroidia > Bacteroidales > Paludibacteraceae > Aphodosoma. The sequence continues at coordinate 1,840 of JAZRYS010000008.1, read as the reverse complement.
AAGATGCCAAGATTATCACAATTTGGGAGAAACTCACAAAATCCAACCATGAGGATGTAACTTACTACAAAGGTCTTCTCAAAGAATATACCGAAGGACTTCTGAAATGGATGGAGATAGACTTCATGGAAGATATGTATTGAAAAGCTGATACGCTATCCGTGGGTCACCGTTGGCAAGATAGATTATGCCACGTTTAGAGAAGCCATGTTTTTCGAGTATGTGCTGCATGATATGGTTGTCGGCATGGGTGTCTGCCCGCAGAGATGGCGCAAGGGTTTGGGCAAAGTCAAACGCAATCTTGGCAATGCCGTGAGTCTCTGGAGTAGAGGCTAAACGATGGATGGTGGCATAGAGTAGTGATGGCTGCAGCCATTCGCCTCCTTCGATATATGAGTATGTCGGGTCTTCGCCTACGATACATGCAAAAGTGGCAATAGGAATGTCAGTCTCATCGCTGATGACGTAACTGTTGCCATTTTTCATGTCCTCTTCCAACACATTGCGAGAGGGATATCCGTTAGTCCATTGCATCATGTTGCCCGATGCCCGCATGATTCCCCTTGCCGCATCATAAAGCTCCATGCACTTGGCAATATCTTCAACCCTTGTCCGTCTGACAGTCTGTTTCATAGCGGTCGCAAAGTTAGATATTTTATTTGACGTGGCAAAATAAAATGATTAGAAAATATCGTTTTTTGGGCGTAATAGACATTTGTGGTGATAAAAGTGTTTATAACTGATTGAATTCATTATCTTTGCATCCAAAAAAGATGAAGGATGCATAAGAAATGCTTTTTTGCGGATCAAAAGATCTGGTTAAAGATGGCTTTATTAGAGGTCATCAGAGATTAAAATGTAAGACATGTGGTAAACGATTTGTATATAACAGACGTTTATGTGACAGTAAGTTATACAAAGAATATTTGGATGGCAAACAAAATGTTTCACAATTAGCACACAAATATGGCAAGCCGTCCAAAATCATTATCAGACACCTTGAAAAACACAAAGAAATAGCATGTAAGCGACATTGTGATCATGATGTCATACTGCTCATGGATGGAGCTTACACATCTAATGGAGTTTGCGATGGTCTTCGTGAATTGATACAGTCACTCCCACAATATCCGATACAATATTGCCAGTTTCACCAGGTAAGTGAACCTGATAAAATGGCAAGACACATTATGTGCACAAACGGTTACGAAGTGCTTGGTTAAGTCTTAAAAGGAATATGCCTTATCTCTGGGTTTGGTACTATAACAAGGAGTTGGGAATACCAAATACTAATAATGGAATAGAGTCAGTTTTTGCTCCGCTTAAAACAAATTTAAGACTTCACAACGGGATGAGCCTGGAACACAAGAAAACACTAATAAGGTCTTTCCTTAAAATGAGTCTTCCTCCATTTTTGTCTACTATCTAATTTTACGAACCATTTTATCCCCATTTTTGTCTACTACTCCAAAATTGGAGATTATTATACAAAAGAAAGTACGTCAATTGCTTTGACGTACTTTCTTTTTGCATATCAGATTTAATTTCTTGTTACTGCACAATCAGTTTCCTTACATAGACATCGTCGGTGCCTGTTGTTATCCGTATGAAATAAAGTCCTTGCAGGCTTATTCCACCGACTGCCGTTGTCTGTGTCTCAGGAGTTATACGTGATACTACAGCACCGGTTGCGGTAATCACCTCAATGGTCATGCCGTCAATTTCCTCGTCTGTCCAGTCTGCTGATATGTATGCCGTTCCGCCCGCCTTCACAGGGTTAGGGACAACCTTAACGTCAATGATGCGGCTTGTCTCGTCAATACCTGAATGTATTGGGTCG
>JAZRYS010000007.1:0-38636 GCA_045600865.1 Candidatus Aphodosoma sp. | reverse complement strand
ACAGAATTAAATGCATATATGGTGAAAATAAATGTGTCGTCCTTACAGGACTTAAACGGAATAACAACCTCATACACAGGGCTTACGCCCTGTGCTAATTTATTTCACCCCTTCGGGGTTATAACTTGCGAAACTTGAGTAATAAAATGAAAAAACAACCAGTTAACCCATTATCATCCAGTTCTGTACAGTCTGCCATACGCGGACTGCTCGACAAGGATTTTGTAACAATGGAACAAGGCATTCACTCAATCTATGACCTCTTTCTTGAATATTGGATAAGAAGATGTTATTGACCTGTAAAAACATCGAATAATCCTTGCCTGATTTCAGACAATCCTCTATTTTGATGAAATCTTGTTCATTTTTTGTTTATAAGTTCCAGCACCTTAGTCATGTCGGGCAGAGCTTTACGGATCAGACACGGTCTTCAACAAAGAATAAGCCCAATTTGGAATATTATCAGTATAGCTTTTTGCCAGCTTACCATTTGATGTTCTGAACAGCAAACGAGGCAATTCGCCATCCTTGCTATTATCATATAGATAAGTTCGATCAACACTGACTATAGCTTCTTTTATATTTTGAAGTGATTTGAAATATCTATCCACAATCTTTGATATTGGGACCTCATGTCCTCCATTCAAGAATCTCTGAGCGACTCTGGCCGCATTAATTTCCGGCTTCTCAGTACAGACAAAAAATAATCTAATAAAATATCCTGCATCCTTGGCTTTTTTCAAAAATTCAAGTTTTTCTTTCGAAGAAAACTCTGTCTCGAAAACAAAATCCCTTTTTGCCTCAAGACACGCATATCTAATCTCAGTAGCTCGAACAGCAGCTTTTCTGATAGCCTCGACATCATTCCAATCGCCAAATTCCTCCATTGCGATATTGTCTGGATTGATGTATAAACTACCTGCGCCCCATTCATTTGCAAGCAATTGAATTGTGGCAGTAATTTTTCCAGAACCATTCGGTCCTGCAACAACACATAATGTAGGTCGTCTTTCTTCCATTATATTAAGACATAGCAACTTCAAGACGACGCCGCACCTCAGCATCAGCATCAGCCATACTCTTTCTTGCAGCTTCGCCAATCTGCTCCATCAAAGTCTCCAGCATCTCGTCCGATGGGTCTTCCAGAGACGACAAACGAAATGAATGCATTTCTTTTTCGGACATAAAATATCTCATTAAATTATGACTGCAAAGGTACGATAATTTTTGGAGATGACAAAATGTTTGGAAGTTTTTTTGCAAAACAATCTCATCACATAATTGATAATTGACAATTGATAATTGTCAATTATCAATTATCAATTGTTCATACATTTCCAGCAGGCGGGCGACGATGTCGCTTTCGGTCAATGAACAACGCAAGTTTACAACCATGGTATCCCATACAATTCAGTATCTTCTGACAACATAGCAACATCCGAAGGCATGATACATCCGCTTTGGGACAGTTTGTCAAGATATAGTTTCCTTATATCGAAACTTTCTATCTCTTCTCGCCTTGCCCTGCTCATTTCAAGGAAGTTCGTTTCAATTTCCAAACCAAGATAACGTCTATTTAATAAATTGGCAGCTATTCCAGTTGTCGCACTGCCGCTGAAAGGGTCAAGCACCCATGCGCATGGTCTTGTAGAAGCCTGAATAATCCTGGCAAGTACTCCGAGAGGTTTTTGCGTCGGGTGCTTGCCGCAGGATTTCTCCCACTTACCTATTGCTGGCATACGCCATACATCAGTCATCTGCTTGTTGCCATTCAGCTGCCTCATCAATTCGTAGTTGAAATAATGTGGCACTTTCTGCGATTTTCTTGCCCATATAATAAATTCCGTAGAGTATGTGAAATATCGGCAGGAAATGTTTGGCGGTGGGTTTGTCTTAGCCCACGTAATCACATTCAATATTTTGAAGTTCAGTTTCAACAATTGTTGTTGTACACTGAAGATATTGTGATAAGTGCCTGTAATCCATATTGTGGCATTATCCTTCATGTGATCACGCACAGCCGAAAGCCAGCGATAGTTGAAAGCATCCATTTCTTCTGGCGACAGCGGCTTATCCCACTCGCCTTTGTCAACACAAACGACTTTACCACTCTGATAACTGATACCTCCACCAGAAAGGAAATACGGAGGATCTGCAAAAACCATATCAAAGCCGAATTTGAACTTTGATAAAGTCTCGACGCAGTCACCTTGAATGATGGTGAAGTCATTGTTTGGGGATTTATAGAAGGAAGGTTCAGAATTCACCAAGAACTCTGTAGCAACAAAATCATCAGAATCCAGTATTATATCTCTATCTCTGTATGATTTTTTTACAGTCTTCTCAGCATCTATACGGGATTTTGCCTCAACTTGCACCTTTCGTGCAAGAGTTTCTTGTATTGTAACATTGTACCTCATATTGGGTGCAAAGTTACGATCATTTTCTCACTTAAAAACAAATTAGATCAATCATTAACTTTCATGATCAAAAAAGATCATTTTCAGTCAGTTACAAACATACTAATAGCCAGCTATTTATCAAAATACAGCAAAAAAGTCTGAGTTAAAAATTGATCACAAAGAATCAGATGAATCCCTCGTTTTGTCGTCCCTTACACATATGTTCATATTGTCGCAAGACATCCTCGTAAGCATGAAATTCAACTCTCGAGCTTATTTCTCTGAATATTGTTCTACTCATCACCTTCTCATATTGTTCCCGCCTGTTGTTAGGAGCAACTATCAAGAACCGACTATTGAAATCCTGCAAGTCGCAAAATTTAGCAACGGAATTTTGAATATCAGTAGAATGTTCCACCTCAAAAAAGCTATTTGGCATTTTATGGTCATTAAACCAAATGACATCAACTGTTTTTGCCCTGCTTGTAAAAGACTCATACGAGAATTCTGGGATTTTGAAAATATCGCATATCTCTCCAAGAGGTTTATCAAGAAACTTACGGTTTTGGTCTTGAGCAGGAATGTAAGTTGTGAACCTCTTCATTTTGCCAATTTCAACAATTAGTCCTTGGTAATACCCATGAGTGAAAAGTTCTACACTTTTCGAATCTTTCTCCTCAATTTCGAATTTATTAAGTACCTCTGCCTTACATTCTTTCAAAGCCCATAGACCAGGCTGTATTCTGAATATCTCGTTTGACATTTGCACAATTCTTCTGATTGACTCATTTGGAGTTTTGGTCTTCCATAACGAAGTGTCAACGAGATGATATAATTTCCCAAGAGTGGAATATCCTCCATTCTTTCGTAAGGTGTCTATTACTTGTTGTTCTTGGGTACACTTGCTTTTTGTCATATTTGATACTATTGCATGCAACATTTGAGCCTGCAAAGTTACGATTTTTTTATGATTTGGACAAGGTTTTTCCGAGCAATATTTTGCACGATTTTTGTAAATGGCTGATTTTCAATTAAAATATTTTCTCTGTCTCAGTTGTCTCACTTGTCTCAGTAAATTTTCTGCACCCCTCTATTTTTTTGTCTCACTTATACATTATATGTAAATATAAATATATTTATAATGTGTTTTAATGGAAAAAATATACCCCTCCCGTTTTTTGCTGAGACAACTGAGACAACTGAGACAACAGGACACACTCATGAAAAACACAAAACCAAACACAATATGCCTCAATATCGACAATATCCCCAAATTTTCGATTTTAAGGCCACTCTGAGCGATTTTCTGTTGTCGGACGATATGTTTATCATTTTCACAAAAACAATCGCTCTACGGGCAACTACGCACCTCTATGAATTGAGAATTATCAATGCGAGTTACAAAAGCTCTGTAAGAGCGACACAATATAGCGCAGGGCGTGAGCCCTGTGTAAAAATGTTCAGTACGTTAATAGAGTGCCGTAGGTACGAAAGAATTAAATTCATATATGGCAAAAATAAATGTGCCGTCCTTACAGGACTTAAATATTATAACAACCTTATATACACAGGGCTCACACCCTGTGCTAATATGTATCGCCCCCTTCGGGGCTACTACTTGCGAAACTTGACTTATCAATTGAACTGAGGCTTTGCCTCCGTAGATCCTCCAGTGATCCTTCGCTATGCCTCTACTCTTTAGCAGAGAAACAGTAGAGAATCAGTAGAGAAACAGTAGAGGCACAAAAAAGGCACTTCGGACTATCGATGTAGTCCAAAAGTGCCCATTTCATCGGAAGATTAGCAAATTCTATTTTCTTCTTGCAATGTTGTCTGGCTCACCAGTAGTCATGAACGACACGACCTTGTCTTCGACAACCTTGTGGTCCTTGTCGTAAGTTCTCACAACAACCTTGTACTCTGTGCCAGGATTGAGGCCGGCAAGGTCAAACACCATGTCCTCGCTGTACTCTTCGCTGACAACATCATCCATTGCAATGTTGTACGTCACCGACTTAACAGGCTTGAACACACATTCCAGCACTGCCGTTGTGTCAGTTATGTCCTCGACCTCAACATTAATCTCCGTCTCTTTATTTGTGTCGCCACAAGCAGAAAGGATTGCGATAATCGCAAATGTCAATACGGCAAAAATTGTCTTTTTCATAATGGTATATTTCATTTATTTCAATTGTTTCAGTTAAAATCCTGATGGTATATTTTGTAAACTGTGGTCAAAGCGACGAAAAACAACAGAACCAAGAGACCATCGCCAACAGGTGCATCATCTTTTGGCACCTCGCCAAAGCCATACTGTCCACCTGCCGCACCGCCATTATCCTGACCCAAGGCACTGCGACTATATTCTTCGTTGCTGGCAACAGCCGGCGTCTCCTTTATCACATTGTCAATTTTCATACTCATGGCATTAGGCATATTGTAATTGTCCGGAGCACCCTGCGGCTTCACCCTGCGGCCATAATCCACAGCATCACCACCTCCGCTATAGACTCTTGACCTGCCATGATGATTTTCGACCCACACATTTCTGCTCAACAGACTTCCGCCATAACTTCGAGCAGCAGGTCGCTCGGCAGGACGAGGACGGCTTTCGCTCCACACGCCAGCATTTCTTTTTGCCACACTCTTGTCGTCTGCGTTTATGCTGCTCCACTGGTCAGCCTCAGCAGAATACGACCTGCGTCTGGAATAGTCACGCCGAACCTGACCATCATATCCCCCGATAAAACCGTACGATGTACCAGAGGACCTGTCGGTATAACGAATGCCATTCATCTCTTTTCCTCTATGGAAAGAGGTAGATTCGCTCCTCCATCCGGAACCTCTCTTTTCCTTCCATTTCCACTGTGCATTGGCATCAACCAAGGCAAGAAGCAGGGCAACAATCAAACATATCTTCTTCATAATCACTTCACTATTTTGATTGTTGAACCATCAGTCTTTATCACATACACGCCATGCAGTAGTTCCGGCAATTTCATCCATTCACCCTTTCGCACATCAGCCTGCCATACAATCTTTCCGCTCATGTCGCACATAAACACAGGACCTTCGTTTTCGCCCACATAGAGGCGATTGCCATAGACCCTGATTTCACTGTCACCCTCCTCGTCTGCATTCTGCATAGTGAAGCCCACGACCTCGAACCTTGCTTTGTCATTGCCTGTAGTGACGAACTCATACTCCTCACCGGCAAGGACATTGACAAACTTCCCGGTCACGAAATCATGAACCCTCAACTGCGCAAAACCTTCCAGTTTGTCAGTCTCGAATGTCATCCTGAGCACTTCGCCGGCACTCTGGTTTGTCACGCCTATCTTCTGCCCGAGCATGGTCTTTGCCGCATTTATCGAAGTGATTCCGAAATCGTTGACTGCAAACAGTTGAGGCAAACCGGCATCACCAAAATACTTCATTCCGTCATAGCCGTCGTTGTAGCCATCATCGCAGTTTTCGTTCTCTATCAGCACTACCCTGTCGCCACCATTCTTGCCCGATATGGTTATGCCGAGGACGTTGAATCGTTCCATCTTCTCTTCTGAAGGCATGAACATAGGGTCACTTGGATTACTGTCGTCGATATATGAATAATACACTGTCACAGAGCCCTTATCTTCCTCAGCCACTACATAGAACGACTGGCCTGAAGGGATAGTCGTAGGCAGGCCTGCCGCAGCTGATGTTTTCTGCGGACAGACAAGCATCTGTCCTGCAGTTGTTCCGACACCTGCAGAGGTTGTGTCACCTTCATATTGTTTCCAGTCGAGCCATGAACCGGTGTTATAGAATATAACAGAGGATTTGGCGTTTACAAAATCCAACTGCGAGATTTCGTATGGTGCTGCATAACTGTTTGTCAACATGTTGTTGCCGACATTAGCATTGCCACTTCCTGTTTTGTATAGCGTAAAACTGCAATTTCCGTTCTTTAACATTCCAGTATATTGCAATGTGACAGGCGACGTAGAATAGTTTGCAAAACCATAACCCCACCAAGGGTCCAAATCAATATTCGAGCCCTCCATTTTCTCTGTCCAACAACCATTCCTGTTATTCGACTCTTGCCATCTATAGACATGAATATTTGCCCATTGGTTGTTGTCGTTCACCAACGCAAAGTCATCAACAATACAGCCACGCAACTGCCACTGAGGGTTAACAATATGTCCATCAGCATCGGTCTCTGAAGTGCCCTTCAGATACATCTCGACAGTAGCCTTTGGAGAACCACTTTTATAAACTACCGTGCCACTGCCTTTCTCGTCTGCCCTTATCAGCAATTTCGCAGAATCATCGTTAGTCAGTTCACCTTTTACATTGAGAACAGCATCGCTTGTCACAGTAACTGCACCATTTGCATTAATCATCAGGTCGTTACACTCAACATTAGTCTCAGCAGGGATTGTGCACGGCACATTTACGTTTGCGTCAAAATTAGCTGCATCAGGCAATCTGTCGTAATGGGGATACCAACTTGCAGCATCAGTCCAGCTGTTGCCGCTATGACCATCGAACACCAAAGTTCCTCTGCTGACTGGCAAGTCTATTGTATTCTCGGCAATGCCAAACTTAGGATCAGTAGCCGCTGCTTTTATCTTGACAGTGCCGACACCTGTAGCAGTAATCTTGCAGCCGTCAGTTATTGTGGCAATATTCTCAGGAGAACAGGATACAATCTCGTACGACACTACTGCCGATTTATTCGACACCCCAAGACCTTGTAAATAGACATCCTTTGATGCTGAGGTCAACTGCACCTTGCTTGCATCCATGGTGATTTGGTGTGGAGGAACCGTAATGGCTTTTATCATCCAGGTGTAGTAGTCGTTGTCATAACAATTACTCATATCATACCATCCTGGGCTATATTCGTCATCGCCATAGTAATAGGCGTATGATCCGTCTTTGTTTGCTGCAGAAGACGAGATTGCACAAGGGTATTGATCGACATTGCAATAAAACTCGAAAGCGACACATAAATCCTTCGAGGCATCTATTTCAAGAATAGTGTCCAGCCTTAAAGTATCCCATTGACCGGTCTTAGTAATATTGAAAGCCTCGCTGTACACAGCCTTGGTATTAAAATCATCTTCATATACATGCACCGTATAATCGCCAGACTGCACGGCATAAAGCATTACAGCCGTCAGAAAATTACCTGCAGCAAGGCAACTCGCAGGCAGTTTAATTCCCCAAAAGTGAGTTTTCGGAGGCTCTTCCAACCATAATGAGATATCATAAGCATCACGGCAATAGTTAAGGGTATCTCCCTGTATTCTTTCGAAAATTGCAGTTATCGCTGTGTCTTCGCCGCTTGCCAGGAACTTCAACGGGACATCAGTACTTCCGGTGCGCCATTCCACGAACCTGCAGCCAGGCTTGGCAACAGGCTCGATGAATACAGTATCAACGAATCTTGTATAGTTCTCATTTCCTGACGGAATAACAGTACCATTTTTCGACAGAGCCACAGTACCCCATGATGTATTATTCGATGATGCAGAGATAGACACTGTAGTACCGATTTGCGACCTGTCAGGTTCAATACCAATTATAGCTTTGTTGTCGAGGCTATATTTTAATTCTTGATTGCCCGCTGTTCCGCTTAACAGAGTATTCAATGCTCCTATCACAAAATAACCATCATCTGTGCCACTCCAACCCCAATTAATGAGGAACAACTCATCGGTGTCATAACCATGACACACAAAACTATGGCCTGCGTTTTTGCTTCTTCCAGAATATTGAACAGGACGATTGTTGTCAATCTCGTTTTTCATCAGCAGTTTCCAGTCATCCGTCGTGTAATTACCGATATATACACTCGTTGCTGTCCACTTATACTTGAAATAACGCTTATAGGCATTAACGGCGGCTGGATAATCGCACCACGTAGTAACGGTCAGTGCAGAACTGCTGTTAGCACCATAAATCATATCTACAGCCACACCTACATGATACATCAGTGTTGCGACAGCATCTTTCTGATCATCAGCAGATGAACTGCTATATGTATTTTGCATGTCTGCCCATTTGTACGTAGTAGTGGCAAAATCGGCAGACAATGTTTGGGAATCCCATTTATACGAATGGCTGTCTATACCTGAAGGTGGCCATTCGTGATATTTCATGATCTGAGCCATTGCTGTAGCAACACAGCCTGTTGGTGCATTCTTGTCCCCAATCTGAGGACACTGCTGATTATACGGACTTCCTTGATCCCACTTGGTATTTACTGACAATGTCTTTCCACTCGGATAAACATTTGGCAACTGCCTCCTCTCATTTTCCAAATCCCTCCATTGAGCATTTATCTCGTTGGTCTTCTCGATATTATTGTCGATGAGCCACTGTATCTGGTCGTCATAATCTTGTATCCACGCATGTACGTGCACAGGCATAATATCCACCACGAAATTATTTTTAAGTGAATAGCCAAGCACCGGCAAACTGCGGTCGTCTGCAGCAAGCATGACGAAACCACGGTCATTTGTATCAACAAAGAGGTAGATATTCTCGAACTCCGTCTCAACGTGACTGAGTGCGGCATTCCTGTTGCCATCTTTCTGCAGCCACCAGTTGCGCGCATAACGCTCCGCTTTCTCCAATGGCACACGTCTTGCCCAGATGCCGTTGCTGACACCCTGCAGTAACACAGCAAGGAGTACAATCTTTATAATCTTTCTCATCTGTTGGATATTTACGTAGAGACGTGGCATGCCGCGTCTCTACGGGAAACAGGACAAAATGCAATTGTCAGACAATTTATAATACCGAAAATTCTCAATTATCAATTGTCAATTCTCAATTATCAATAAGCGCGAGCAAATACAACGCGACGTGCAGAAGGTTTGCCAGTAACCATGCACTTGCCTGGTTCTGCACCTATCACGCGGCCATCGGCTGTCTTGAGTTCGTCCATAGGAATGCAGCGGATAGTTGCCTTTGTCTCCTCCTTGATTTTCTCCTCTGTCTCAGGAGTGCCATCCCAATGAGCAAGTATAAAGCCACCCTTCTCAATCTCCACCTTGAACTCGTCGTAAGTCTCGACAGTGCGTGTGACAGAAGCACGATAGTCCAGAGCCTTCTGGAAGATGTTGTGCTGCATCTCCTCAAGCAGGTTCTTGATATGTGCTGCAAGGCCGTCGAACGATATTGTCTCTTTCTCGAGAGTATCACGGCGCATGATTTCAACTGTGTTGTTTTCCATGTCACGCTGACCCATGGCGATACGCACTGGCACGCCCTTGAGCTCGTACTCCGAGAATTTCCAGCCTGGCTTCTTGTTGTCGGCATTATCGTACTTCACCCTGACGCCAAGAGCCTTGAGTTCGCCGACAAGACCTGCAACCTTCTCGTCAATTGCCTTGAGTTGTTCCTCGCCCTTGTAGATAGGCACGATAACAACCTGGAATGGAGCGAGTTTTGGAGGGAGCACAAGTCCGTTATTGTCAGAATGAGCCATAATCAGAGCACCCATAAGACGTGTTGAAACGCCCCACGAAGTAGCCCATACATAGTCAAGCTTATTGTTCTTGTCGGAGAATTTCACGTCGAATGCCTTGGCAAAGTTCTGGCCGAGGAAGTGCGACGTACCAGCCTGCAGAGCCTTTCCGTCCTGCATGAGAGCCTCGATGCAGAAAGTCTCGACAGCACCTGCAAAACGCTCGTTGGCAGACTTTACACCCTTTACTACAGGGACTGCCATGTAGTTCTCGACGAAATCTGCATATACGTGAAGCATACGCTGAGCCTCTTCCATAGCCTCCTCGGAGGTTGCGTGAGCCGTATGACCCTCCTGCCAGAGGAACTCGGCTGTACGGAGGAACAGACGTGTACGCATCTCCCAACGTACGACGTTAGCCCACTGGTTGCAGAGGATAGGGAGGTCGCGGTATGAGGTAATCCAGTTTTTGTAAGTGTTCCAGATGATAGTCTCAGACGTTGGACGGACTATCAACTCCTCTTCAAGTCTTGCGGCAGGGTCAACTACTACTCCACTGCCGTCAGGGTTGGTTTTCAGGCGATAATGAGTGACAACTGCGCACTCCTTTGCAAATCCCTCGACGTGGTCTGCCTCCTTGCTGAGGAACGACTTAGGGATGAACAGAGGGAAATAGGCATTCTGGTGGCCTGTCTCCTTGAACATGTCGTCCAGCTGACGCTGAATCTTCTCCCATATTGCATAACCGTAAGGCTTGATGACCATGCAGCCACGAACGGCAGAATTTTCAGCCAAATCTGCCTTGATAACCAAATCATTGTACCACTGGGAATAATCCTCTTCCCTTGAGGTCAATTCTTTCAATTCCTTTGCCATATCTTATTGTTTTTTATTTTCAGTTTTTCGCCGACATATATGGTTGATGTGCTCTCGCATCTCATGTCGTCCAGCGATAAAATCCTCGTCACTTGCCCAAGCTCGTCAGTCTCGACAACGCCATTCCGCACGACACTGCCATTTTCCAATTCAACTATGTTTGACAATAATCGTTTCATTCACACTACAATGACGATTTGGGTTTTAATGATGGTCTGAGGATAAAAGGGTCGGCAACAACTTTGCCACCACTTCTAAGCTCTCTCCTCAGTTCACGCAATTGCACTTTTTCTATTTCACGAATAGACTTTCCATGCTTATTGTACGTATAATACAGATGTGCGTCATTTACAACTATGCCCTGCAACGTTCCGACAGTGTCAATCACCTGTACTCTGACCATCGAGACACTGGTTGATTCAGGCACTCTCTTCGTCAGAGTGTAAATTCTCTCGACAGAATCAGCACGTGCCTTGTATCTCAGTGTATCGTTTGCACCCTTTGAATACTTAAGCACCATCATGGTTGTCACGTCACTCTCTCCGATATTGTTCCAGCACCTCATCTTCATCGTGAATATCAGACTTTTGGCTCCCACAAAGTATTTACGGTCATCCAGTGTGAAATCCGACTGGCTACGGTCAAAATTGCCATTGGCCTCAACCCATTTCCAACAGGACTTAGGCGCCCAGAGGTCGAATGTATCTATAGAATCCTGCACCACTGGCTTTGCCTCTGGTGTAAACTCATAATTTTCCACTCTTTTCTGATACTCCTCTGACCTTGTCACCAAATTATTGTGTATCAGTTTCCAATCACTGGTGTGATGTGCATACCAATCCAGAGCTTCGTCGAACTGCTGCTTTGTTATGCCATGTTTCTCGAAAACCGAGTCATAAAGTTTCACCCTCTTCTCTGGTGTCATTGAGATGTCCTCCATAGCGATATAAGCATCAGTGCGATAGATGTCGAAGAGGATGTCTTCCATCTTCTCCTGAGATATCGGTGGACGGTCACAGCCGACGAGCAGCAACACGGAGAATGCAAGCAGCAATATTTCAATCTTTCTTTTCATTCTTCCTTGGCATCACAGCATCCAACGACTCGCTGAATGTCTTTCTATATCCAATAATAAGCCAGAATATCGAGACTGTTATATAACTGTCAGCAAGATTGAAAATCGGTGAAAAGAAAATCTCGCCACCGAGAAAAGGCACCCAGTCAGGGAATGTGAACAGGGGGCAATAGAACATATCAACAACTCTGCCCATCAGGCAAGGGGCATACCCTGTGCCAAACGCCGTAAGTTGCGCCACTGTGTCGTAACTGCTCTCCGTAAAGATAAGTCCATAGAAAAGGCAGTCGATTATATTTCCCAATGCACCCGTCAGTATAAGTGTGACAACAACCAGATAGCCAACCTTATATTCCAACTTTATCAGCTTCACTACATACCATATCATCAATCCCGACACAATGATACGGAACAACGTAAGGAACAACTTTCCACCTAACGTAACTCCAAACGCCATACCGGGATTCTCGACAAACAGAAATCTCAACCAATCGAAGATGACGAATTCCTCGCCTAACGTGAAATTGAGTTTTATATAGAATTTCAATATCTGGTCTGCCACAATCCCGACGAATAAGATAAGCGGGAAGAGCCACCAGATTTTTCTTGAACTTATCATTTGCTCAGCATTTTACCTTCCACGGTAGTTGTGGCATGAGGCACGGCACGAAGTCTCTCCTTTGGAATCAGCTTGCCAGTCACACGACAAATGCCGTATGTTTTGTTTTCTATCCTTATCACTGCGTTTTTCAGATGGTTGATGAACTTCAGCTGACGCTGTGCCTGGGCTGAAAGCGACTCTTTACTGAGAGTCTGCGCACCCTCGTCGAAATTCTTGTAGGTTGGAGACGTGTCATTGACGCCATTGCCTGAAGCATTGCTCATCAACTCGCGCAAATTCTCATATTCCCGCTGGGCGACTTCCAGTTTCTCAAGGATAAGTGCACGGAATTCTTCCAACTCCGCATCTGAATAGCGTGTCTTCTCTGCCATAATATTTACTTATTTACATTTTTAATTGTCTTGAACAAATCTGAAGCAAAGACGAAATCCTCCAATGCCTTGTTGTCCGACTGGAAGATATTTTTTCTGCTTCCTTCCCATGCGTTATGTCCCTCCTTAATCAACAAGATATGGTCACCTGTCTCCATGATAGAGTTCATGTCGTGAGTATTGACAATCGTCGTTATGTCATATTCCTGAGTGATTTCCTTTATAAGCTTGTCAATCACAAGCGAGGTTACAGGGTCAAGTCCAGAGTTAGGTTCATCACAGAACAAATATTTAGGATTCAATGCGATAGCCCTTGCGATAGCCACACGTTTCTGCATACCACCACTGATTTCGCCTGGATAGAGGCCAAACTTCTCATCCTGCAGGTTCACTCGGCCAAGGCAAAAACGAGCGCGCCGTTCCATATCAATCCTGGTCATTGGCGAGAACATTTCAAGAGGGAACATTACATTTTCGAGCACCGTTCTTGAGTCGAACAACGCAGATCCCTGAAAGAGCATTCCCACCTCCCTTCTCAGCAGTTTTATCTCCCGTTCTGTCATGTCCTGCACATTTCGGCCATCATATAGCACCTCACCGCTTTCAGCCTTATGCAGACCTATGATACTTTTCATCAACACAGTCTTGCCTGAACCAGACTGACCGATAATCTGGTTGACCTGACCATTCATGAAAGTTGCAGAGACATCATACAGAATCTGCTTCCCATCAAACGACTTATTCAAATGCCTTACCTCTATCATGCCAACATCAACTTAGTCAATACTATATCCATCAGCAGCACGATGATACTGCTCTTAACCACGGCATTCGTGCTTGCCTTGCCGACAGCCAACGCACCACCGTATGCATAATAGCCATAATAAGAGGAAACAGAAGCGATTATGAAGCCGAACACAATGGATTTCACGAGACTATATGTGAAATAGAATGGGATGAAGGCGTACTGAAGTCCATAGACAAAATCATCCATTGTAATCATTCCAGTAAACCTTGCCACTCCAACACCGCCAATGAGTCCCAATGCGACACAGAGAGTAACAAGCACTGGCATGAAAAGCACAAGGCCGATAATCTTAGGAAATATCAGGTAGTTGGCAGAATTAACCCCCATAATCTCCATTGCGTCAATTTGTTCCGACACACGCATAGAGCCAATCTCAGAGGCGATGTTAGAGCCTACCTTACCCGCAAGCAGGAGGCACATGATGGTTGACGAGAACTCCAGCAGGTATGTGTCGCGGAGCATGAGTCCGGTTGTGTAACGAGGCAGCAAAGGATTCTCTGTGTTCAGTATAACCTGCATGGTAAGAATCACACCCATGAACACAGAAATAATAGCTATAAGCACTATTGAGTCATTGCCTAACTTCACCATCTCTACAGGCACCTGTTTCCAGAGCATCCGTCTGTTGTCAGGTTTGCGGAACACTCTCCCCATAAGTTCGCAATAACGCCCGATATCCGTTAAAAACTTCTTCATCAACGATACAATTATTCCGTTGCAAATTTACTGCTTTTTCCCGAAATCGCATCATCTTTTTCAATAAAAAATCAGCAACTTTTCAACACCCTGCCACCACACAAAAAAATGGAAGACAGAATAGCAATTCCGTCTTCCATTTCAATATCATGTCTCAACAATGATCAATGCATTCTCTGCACTGCTGCATAGTTGATTTTGAGTGCCTGTGCCTGGCGAAGTTCCTGTTTGATATCGGTTATGATACCCATCTGTGTTTCGCTGTCAGCCTTGATTGAGACTGTGAGCAGACCCTGCTCTTCCTCTTTCATGGCATTACGTTCCTCTTCGATAAAATTTCCAACCTCAGAGACCTCAGCGAATGCATCGTCCAACTGAATACGAGTTTCCTTGCCGTAATGCTTGACGAACTCGCGTTTTGGGCAACCAACATATATGTAACGCACCAGAGATTTCTTCTCAAGAGACTGCAACTCAGTTGCCTCAGGAACCTTGATATCAACCTTGTAAGTCACCTCTTTCATTGATGTTGACACCATGAAGAAGAAAAGCAACATAAAAATTATATCAGGCAGTGAAGCCGTTGAAATAGCAGGAACGTTCTTTTTGCCCTCTTTACGAATCTTTGCCATTATTTTTTCCCTCCATAGTTTTTAGGTTCCGCCTCTGAAATCTTCTGAGGGTAGATTTGCTGGATAGCAGCCTGACGTTCTTCGGTCAGTTCGCTATAGCCTACGCCAAAACGTGCACGTGCAAACTCGTCACGAACCTCATTATACGCAGCAACAAGCTCGTTCTGCACCTCAATATATTTCTGATAGGTAGTACCTCGGTCGTTCTGCAAAGAGATGATATGACTGCTCGTTGTCATCACCTGCTCAGTACGACCATCGATTTCAACATCCATAGGAAGCAACTCAGGCAAATGAGGATCGTTTCCTTCATTCTTGATGAACTCTTTTACCTTCTCTCGCAATTCGCTTACATCCATAAATTCATTCTGCGCGAGAACCTGATTTCTTGAGTTGATCAGCACAACGAAAGTGTTACGCTGGTTAACCTCGACATCCTTCTTCTCTTTCTGATCAGGTGGCAATGGAGGTGGCAAACGGCGGGAAAGTCCCTTATCTACCGACATTGTTGTGGTGACAAGGAAGAAAATAAGCAACAGGAAGGCGATATCCGCCATCGAACTTGCATTAATTTCCTGTACTGACCTTTTACCCATAATTAAATTGCTTCTTATTTAACTTTTGAATAGATAATGCTGCCTAACAATGCTACGACTGTTGCGCAGACCAATGTATAAGCAGTAAAGATAATCATATCTGAGAACTGAGCCCAGAATCCTACATTATCTGTACCATCATATCCGACAATCTTGAGTTCTGAATCAGAACCACATACCCAAGAAATGACAAATATAGCAACAAGAACGACCAGGACAACGAGAGTACGGAT
This sequence comes from Candidatus Aphodosoma sp., assembly GCA_045600865.1. Taxonomy (GTDB): domain Bacteria; phylum Bacteroidota; class Bacteroidia; order Bacteroidales; family Paludibacteraceae; genus Aphodosoma. Next base: position 22,860 of record JAZRYS010000007.1, on the reverse strand, counting down.
CGCTTTCTTAGGTGCATACTTGAAATTCTTGACAAAGCCGATTATCGAGAAGACGATTACGAGACAAAATGCTATCGCGAACAGAATATACGCCCATCCAAGGAACAAATCCGAGAAAGACGAATCTGTCATTTCTTCGAATGTGTTCGGGCTTATGAATGTCTCATCGCCCAAACCCAGGAAGAACAACACTGATGCTATGATTGACAACAGTCCAAAAACAATCAGTGAGATTTGTGGCAGTTTTTTCAACATATCAGTAATAATATAATGTGTTGACGAAATTACTTAGAATACTTAACAACTATATCAAGCAAAGAGATTGAAGAATCCTCCATCTCGTTTGTCAAAGCGTCGATGCGTGACAAGATATAGTTGTAGAAAATCTGAAGGATGATAGCAACAATAAGACCGAGCACTGTAGTCAACAAAGCGACCTTGATACCACCGGCAACAACCGTTGCAGAGATATCACCTGCCTGCTGAATCTTGTCGAATGCCTCAATCATACCGATAACTGTACCCATGAATCCCAACATTGGAGCCAGGGCGATGAACAAAGAAATCCAAGAGAGGTTCTTCTCCAAAAGACCAAGCTGAACTGAACCGTAAGAAGCGACTGTCTTCTCGACAACGTCAACACCCTCAGTGTAACGGGAAAGACCCTGATAGAAGATAGAAGCGACAGGACCACGAGTATTGCGGCAAACTTCCATTGCAGTCTCAACGCCACCCTTTGCCCATGCCTCGTCAACATCCTTGAGAAGCTTGCTGGTGTTGATAGCAGAAAGGTTCAGATAAATGATACGCTCGATGCAAAGTGCCAAGCCAAAAATAAGACACAAAACTACAGTTGCCATGAAACCAGCACCACCCTCGATGAATTTTGTCTTCAAAGTCTGATGCATACCTGCTTCCTGCTCAACGACTTCCTCCTCTTCCTCAACTGTCTCTTCAACTGGAGCTGCAGCCTGTTCAGCCTCTGCAACCTCAATAGCCTCAGCTGCAGGAGCAGCTTCTTCCTGTGCATTAACGTTTGTAGTCATTCCGAAAGCGAAAATAGCTACAGCAGTAATAACCGCAAAAATCTTTTTCATTTTTTCTTTCTATTTTTTTGTTATTATTAATTATCTAATTGTCAATTATCAATTATCAATTGTCAATTATTGATCAGCGGAGAGAAGGGGATTCGAACCCCTGATACGCTTTTGACGTATACACGCTTTCCAGGCGTGCCTCTTCAACCACTCGAGCATCTCTCCAATAGCCCATAAACGGACACAATCCGAAATCGGGCGCAAGTTAGTAAAAAATAACGAATTAACAACCCAAAATCAGATAAAAATTTTCACAAATTATCTGATTGAAAAAACGTTTGATTTTCAAGCATAACCAACACGTAAACGCATGACTCACGCCTCTGTTTACCTTATTCGCGCTCTATAATCCGAACGTTTTTCTTGCGTTGACAGTCGTAATTTCATCAATTTCCCGTGCAGAACGGTCTAAAATCTCCCCTATCTTGTTTCTCACAGAAGCCATGAAAGCAGGCTCGTTTCTCTTACCACGGTATGGCACAGGTGCCAGATAAGGGGCATCTGTCTCAAGCAGCAGATGTTCCACGCCTATCTCTTTGACAATTTCGCCCAACCCTGAGTTCTTATATGTCAGCACTCCCCCTATTCCAAGCATGAAACCCATCTCTACTGCTTTTCTCGCCTCTTCTATTCCTCCACCAAAACAATGGAAGACCCCTCGCCATTCCTGCAAGCCTATGTACTTAAACTCTTCGAACACCTCAGCATACGCCTTTCTGATGTGCAACACCACAGGCATATCCAACTCTCTTGCCCAAGCCATCTGCTCTCTTAGTACTTCACGCTGCTCTCTTTCGAATGTCTTGTCCCAATAAAGGTCCATTCCTATCTCGCCAATAGCCTTGTAACCACCGCTAAACAACTCATCGCCTATCTTCTTAAGGTCTGATTTCCACACCTCTTTTATCTCCGTAGGGTGCAAGCCCATAGCCATTTCCGTAAAATCGGGCTTCTCTTCGTGCATCTTCTTCATCCTCGCCACAGTTTCAAGGTCAACATTGCAAAGCAGCACTTTTTCCACTCCTGCATCTATTGCCCTTTTCATCACTTCTTCCCTATCCTCGTCAAACTCCTCTCCGTATATGTGCGAATGTGTATCTATCATGTGTACCAATCATAATTTGCCCATATCCTTGACGCTAACACCTTCTTGCGTATAACCATATATTTTGTAATCATTGCAGACAGCAAGATAGAAATCAACCACGGAAAACACTTCTGGCCATTCTTTCATCAAATCTCCGACTATGCCAGAAATTATGTGTATTCCAGAGAATGCCATTCTACGGCATTTTGAAACATCAAGGCTTTGGTATGGCGTCTTCACCTCACCTGTCTTGACATTTGTCCAGCCAACAAGTCTCATGTCATCATCAAAGAGCAGATACCTGCTTGTCTCGCGCTCACTCACCAGCAATGTAGCCAAAGCATCCTCTTTCACAGCATCTGCCATTTTCCGTAAATCCACATTGCTTGCAATGTCAACATTATGGACGAGAAAACTTTCGCCAAGGTCAATTCCCCGATTGAAAGCATGTCTTATTGCCCCTCCTGTATCTCTCAGCAGGTCTCTCTCGTCAGAAATTTCCACATTTTCACCAGCCTTGAAATGTTCAATAATCTGTTCCGCAAAATGATGCACGTTGACAACAAACTTTTCGAAGCCCTCGTCTCTGAGTTTTTCCATCACTACGTCAATCATGGGCTTTCCATTGCCGTCTCTTGAGACTTTTTCTCCGACCACAGGCACAAGAGCCTTTGGCATTGTGTCTGTCAAGGGTTTGAGTCTTGTACCCATTCCTGCTGCAAATATAAAAGCTTTCATTCCTGCTCTCTGTGAATAACTTTTACGATAATGTCATATTTGCTCCTCAGATGTTCACCCATACGCTCGGCACAATATACAGACCTGTGCTGTCCTCCGGTACACCCGAAGCAGACCATCATGTTTTTGAACCCTCTTTCCATGAATCTCTCAACATGGCTGTCAACCATACGCTCGGCACTTTCAAGGAATGGGAACACACCGCCATCATCTTCCAGGAACTTAATCACTTCAGCATCTTTTCCTGTAAAATGCTTGTAATGTTCATATTTGCCAGGGTTGTTTATGGCACGGCAGTCGAACACAAATCCTCCGCCATTGCCGCTGGTGTCGTCAGGTATTCCTTTTTTGTAAGCAAAACTGAACACCTTGACCTGCAATTTCTCTTTCTTTGCCATGTTCTTGAACTGGTGCATTTCGGTCAACTGGCCAAGCACCTCGCTCAGATATGGATATTCTACGAAAGGCTCTTCGAGCAACCTACGGAGGTTGTCTATTGCGTATGGAATGCTCTCAAGAAAATGTGGTTTCTTTTCGAAATAGCCCCTGAAACCGTATGCGCCAAGGACTTGCAGAGTTCTAAAAAGCACAAAGTGACGCAATTTACTCCAGAACTCCGTTTCATCAACGTAAACATATTTTCTCAGAGATTCAATGTATGTCTTGACAAGTTCAGCTCTAAGTTCCTCACCGTAACTTGCCTTGGCCTGCCATACGAAAGATGCCACATCATAATATATAGGGCCTTTTCTTCCTCCTTGGAAATCTATGAAATAAGGTTCTCCATTCTTCAGCATCACGTTACGGGCCTGAAAATCTCTGTACATGAATTCATTGCCCATCATGTTCATCAACACATCCGCCATCTTGTCGAAGTCATCTTCGAGTTTCACCTCAAGAAATTCAAGCCCCGTAGATTTCAGGAAACAGTATTTGAAATAGTTTAAGTCAAATGAAATCATCCGCCTATCAAACTCAGGCTGAGGATAACACACATTGAAATCTAAACTTTCTGCACCTCTGAATTGTATGTCTGGCAACGTTGCTATTGTCCTTTTCAGCAGAGTTTTCTCCTCTTCAGAATATTTGCCGCAACTCCTGCCTTGTGCAACAGCATCGAACAACATCATGCTGCCTAAATCTTCCTGAATGTAGCAATCGCACTCTGGACTGACAGCATATACCTTTGGCACGTTAAGTCCCTTGGACAAGAAATGTCTGGACATCTCGACAAAGGCTCTGTTCTCCTCTGCGGACGTTCCCTTCACACCTACTATGGTTGTGCCGTCTTCTCCTGTCAACCGGAAATATCTCCGATTTGAGCCAGAGGAAGGCAACTCCACAATCTCGGCGACCTCTTTGCCGGCATACTCTCTATAAAGTCCTTTCAGTCTTTCCATTACTTTTCAGAGGCCTTTCCGGCTTTCTTGTGCAGCAATTCTGTCTCTATTATCTGGACAATGTTCTCCTTTGGCAACAATCCCTTGGTCATAATTGGCCTACCCTTCTTTGGGCACCACAACACCGTGGGAATACTCTGAACGCCAAAATACGCAGCAAGTTCACGTTCAACGCCTGTATCCACCTTGTATATTATAATCTTGCCGGCATACTCTTTCTGAACCTCCTCCAATATTGGAGCAAGTCTCTTGCATGGGCCACACCATGTTGCATAGAAATCAACTATACATGGCAGTTTGCCCTCGTATTTGAATTCTTCAGGATTCTTTTCGTAGTTCCATACTTTCTCCAGAAACTCAGCCTTTGTTATATGCTTAACTTCCTGAGCGTTTACCAAAAGTGCCGCCATCATCAGGACGGCAGCAAGAATAATTTTTTTCATCACTATTATTTCAATATGTTATCAAATTCTTTTTCATTCTCCATCAGCTCTACAGCCTTTTTTGTCCAACTATCATAACGCATGAATATCTCGTATTCACCATGTTGATACCATGGAGTCTTGGCCATTTCCGTCTCAAGGTTTTTCACGATTTCCTCCTGAAACATCTGCAAGTCTCGTTCAACGTTAGGCTGCATAGCCTCTTTCAATTGCTTGAAAATATCAGCAGTCATTTCTCCATAACCTTCATCTTTCACCATTTCATTCAACGAGTTGAGATATTTCTCACTCTCAAGTTTATAAGTGAATTTTTCATCTTTCACAAACTGGCAAAACTCCGCATAGATCTCGTCAGTCACCTTGAAATCCTTTATATCAGCAGGAGCATTGTTTCTTGTCCAATATCTATTAGCAAACTTGAAATAGATATTCTTGACAAAAAGATAATCTGCAATGTTGATAGTGGTAGAATCAATTATCATAGAATCTGGTGTAACACCACAGCCATCTTCCATTCCCCTGTGATTTCTTGTCCAGAAAGTTTTTCTCAGAGTGCTGTCTTTCTTCTGCACGCATCTTCCTGATGGCAAATAGTATTTTGCGACTGTGAGTTTCATGAAGTTGTCGTATGGCAACTCTGCTACATTCTGAACCAATCCCTTGCCGTATGTCTGCTCACCCATAACAACCGCCCTGTCAAGATCCTGCAATGCTCCAGATAATATCTCGGATGATGATGCTGTGTTTCCGTTCACCAAAAACATCAGTTTCATATTTTCGTAGAGAGGCGCATTCTGAGTCTTGTAAATTCTTGATTTCTCGTCATGCGCACCTTTCATTTCAACCATCTTAGTTCCCTTTGGAACAAACAGAGATGCCACATCAACTGCCTGGTCAACCAATCCTCCGCCATTACTTCTGAGGTCAATGATGAGTGATTTTATCTCATGCTTTGATGTCAAATCTTCCATTGCCTTTTTGAACTCAAAGAAAGTTCTGTCAACGAAGTCGCTTATTCTCACATAGCCTATTCCAGGAGCCACTTCTGCCCAATACATCACTGACGGCAATGCGATTTTTTCTCTCTCAAAACTAAACTCCAAGGGTTTCTGCACACCTTCCCTCTGTACTTTGATATTGATGATTGTTCCTTGCTGGCCTCTCAGCATATTACTTACCTCACTGATTTTCTTGTCATCGCACTTCTTTCCATCAATCATCAGAATGCGGTCACCATTCCTGATTCCTGCTTTTGCAGCAGGCATACCCATATAGACTTCAGAAAAATATGGCAAACTGTCAACAAGGGTTATGACAGACCCCACTCCGCCATACTCGCCAGAGCGCAGCCTTGTCAGATAATCTGCCTCATCTGCTGCAGGAATAAATTCTGTGTATGGATCAAGAGTCTTGAACATCGCGCCAAGAGATGTCTTGAGTAGTTTCTCGTAGTTGAGAGTATCTACATAACTTATCTCAAGTTCCTTGACTGCACCACAATAGGTCTGAATCATTCGCCCGAGGCTAAATGCGTTTTCATCTCTATCTGCACCATTCGTCTGACATAAAGCAATTGTCATCACGCTGCAGAACACTGTCAAAACAAATATCTTTTTCATAATCTCAATACTTTCTTATTTTTTCAGAATCTCGTATGCTCTTTTCACTTCCTTGAACTTCTCCTCTGCTTTTTTTCTCTCGTCATCTCCAAGCACGCTTACTTTGTCCGGATGGTATTTCATGGCCATTTTCCTGTATGCCTTTTTTATTTCTTCCTGTGGTGCACCCTTGTCCAGTTCAAGCACCCTTAATGCCCACTCTCTGTTGTCTGTCTTTGGCTTATACATGGCGGCTATCGAATTGACATCTGCTGCAATAACCTCCATTTCAAGAGCTATGTGACATATCGTCTCCTCTTCTTTTGGATCGAGGTCGTTATCAGCCATTGCTATCGCAAAAAGCTGATGAACGAGATGCAGTCTTGTGCTATAGGTCATGTTCATCGCACACTGATGCGACACTGCATCAACATCAATGTTCTGTTCCAGTAACTTTTTCAGTATCTGCAAAGCCTCCAATGCTCCATTTTTGCCATAATTGTTTACCAGAAATCTCTTGACCACATCCAATTCTGTCTTCATTATCCTGCCGTCTGCCTTCATCACAGCGGCAAACATGACAAGAAAGACCATTCTGTAGTCATTTGCCATCTGAACCTTGGAGAATTTCCTATTGAAGTTGACATTTGTATCATCCCCACCCTCTATCGACTTCCAATTGTTGCCGACATCAATTAGCGAAGAAATCGCAACACCGATAACGGCACCTATTGGACCACCGACAGTAAAGCCCAATCCACCGAACAATAGTACTCTGAAAAAGCCCATAAAACAACGTCAATTGTGAACGTATGTGCCTATTTTCTCACCTCTCACCACCTTTGCAAGGTTGCCTACTGTATCCATGTCGAACACTATTATAGGCAGGTTGTTCTCCTTGCACATTGTAGTTGCCGTAAGATCCATGACCTTCAAACCCCTGTTGTAAATCTCGTCGTAAGTTATATCGTCAAACTTCACAGCCTTAGGGTCTTTCTCCGGGTCAGCGGTGTATATGCCGTCAACGCGTGTTCCTTTCAGCATTGCTTCTGCCTGTATCTCAATACCTCTGAGTGAAGAACCTGTATCTGTCGTGAAATAAGGATTTCCTGTTCCTGCCGAGAATATCGCCACTTCTCCTCTTTCCAATGTCTCGACAGCCTTGTCGCGAGTGTAAAATTCACCGATAGGCTCCATTCTTACAGCTGTAAGCACTCTTGCCTTCACTCCTGCACGTTCAAGTGCTGACGCAAGTGCAAGCGAGTTTATCACTGTAGCCAGCATTCCCATCTGGTCGCCCTTCACACGGTCAAAGCCTCTTCCTGCACCACTAAGACCTCTGAAAATGTTGCCGCCACCTATCACTATTCCAACCTGCACTCCCTCTTTGACGATATCTGCAATTTGCTCGGCATATTCTCCAAGTCTCTTGTCGTCAATACCATAACGCTGTTCTCCCATGAGGGATTCGCCACTGAGTTTCAGAAGTACTCTCTTGAATTTCATATTGTATGTGTTTTTTGTTTTTTTCTTCTTCTAGAAGTTCTAGATTTTCTAGTTTATCTAGATTTTCTAGATCTAGTTCTTTCTAAATATTTCTCCGCATTTATCAAGTCTTCCGGAGTATCAATCCCCACAGTCTCAGTATTCGTCACAGCCGTTTTTATTTTCAGGCCATTTTCAAGCCATCTCAGTTGTTCGAGCGACTCTATCTTCTCAGCCCTTCCCTGTGGCATCTCCACCACCTGTTCGAGAACAGAAACTTTATACGCATATATTCCTAAATGCTTGTAATATGTCTCTCTGCTTGACCATTCATCCTTCTCAATGCCTCGCAGATAAGGCACAACGCTTCTCGAAAAATACAATGCCTCACCCTTTTCACCCCTGACACATTTCACACAGTTTGGATTTTCCAATACTTCGTATTTTGTTCCTGCTTCAAAAGGCTTTACCATAGTAGCAATGTCCGTTCCTGCATCATCGAAACATTTCATCAGACCTTCAATCTGTTCAGGTTGGATAAACGGCTCGTCACCTTGTATATTTATCACCACATCCGCCTTTCGGCCTGCTTTCTGATAAGCCTCCCAACATCTGTCAGTACCCGACTTATGGTTTGATGATGTCATCTCCACCTTTCCGCCAAATCTCTTCACCTCATCATATATCCTTTCATCGTCAGTAGCTACCACCACATCATCCAACACTATTTTTGCCTGACTATAAACCCACTCGATAACACATCTACCTCCCAGTTTTGCCAATGGCTTGCCGGGAAACCTTGATGAGCCGTACCTCGCAGGTATTATTCCTATGAATTTCATAACAAATGTGATATTTTCATTTTCACTGAACCTACACTTTCATAATGGAATCTGTTGACTGCTGTCACTACGTATGTTCCATTTCCATACCGAGTAAGGTCCAGACAGTTATCCTTTACCCTTGCCACGACCTTGTCCATTCTGTTTATGTCTGGTTCTTCATCATCGTCAAACTTATAGACAATATAGCATACTATCTTCTGCCCTCCAGTTGCCTCTATGGCATCCCACCAGAGATAGGTTCGCTTTCCCATTTTCTGCGTCCTGACATTCTGTGGAGCAACTGGCGGCACTCCCTGCATCTTGTCGTTCACAGGTATCAATGCTGGGTATTTGTAAAATGTACGTTGCAGACTGTCGCAAATTCCCTGTGGATTTTTCATCATTGGCCGGCAAGAATAGAACACGCACCCCATTACATTCTCATACTTCTCATTCAAACGCATCTGCCGGCAGAGTTCGTTTGGTTTTTTCCAAGCCTCACCTTTATTGATTGCCAATCCCGAAGCATACAACCCTATATAGAGATTCCTGCCATAAGTATTGGTATTCCACCACGCTATCAGTTCCTTGTAATCAGCGGCTTTCTTGCCTATTTCCCAATATAGTTGAGGAGCGATATAATCAATCCACCCTTCTTTTTGCCATTTAAGCACATCTGCATATAAATCATCATAATTCGTAGTGCCTGCCGTAGTATTGCTACCCTTCGGATCCTTGCTCTTATTCCTCCACACTCCAAAAGGTGAGATGCCAAATTCCACCCAAGGTTTAATCTGCTTAATGATATCGCTCAATTCGCGTATCACCATGTTGACATTATTCCTGCGCCAATCGTCCTTGTTCGAGAATCCTCTTGGGTATTTTTTGTACGTCTGTTCGTCTGGAAATTCTTCTCCAGCGACTCTATAAGGATAGAAATAGTCATCAAAATGAACAGCATCTATGTCGTATCTTCTCACGATGTCGGCAACGATCTTGCCAAGATATTCTCTCGTTTCGTCCAACCCGGGGTTGAAATAGTACTTGCCTCCATATTTTACAACCATATAAGGTTTTTTGAAAAATATGTGAGACGGACTCAACATACTGACGTTATTGCCATTCAGTATCCTGTAGGGATTTATCCACACATGCACATCCATGTTCCTTTTATGTGCCTCGTGAACCACAAACGCCAACGGGTCATAGAAAGGAGTAGGACCTAAGTTCTGATTGCCCGTAAGATAATACGACCATGGTTCAATGTCTGATTTATATAAAGCGTCAGATGTTGGCCTCACCTGGAACACGACAGCATTGAAATTCATTCTTTCAAGCGAGTCAAGCAACCAGATCATCTCTTTTCTTTGCTGTTCCGGTGTCAAGTCTATTGCCGTTGGCCAATCTATGTTTGCGACTGTCGCTATCCAGACACCTCTGAACTCAAACTTCTTGCATTTATACGCCTCATCACCCCACGCAAAAACGTAGATTAGAACCATCAGCAATATGACAACTGACCTTTTCAACTGTCCTTGGTATTTTGTCTTTTGTCGTTAATCCTTTGTCTCTGGTCTATCGAAAAAGTATATCCTAAAGTATAGTTGAAAGTGAAGGCATTACCATCTGATTTGCCATAACCTGGAACATACCATACATAATTCTTGCTTTCTGCCGTTGTATGCACAAGCGTCTTGAATCTGACAGACCACCCCATTGTAAATCCCTGTGCAAGGTTTATCCTCACTCCTCCAGTTATTTCCACCCATCCAGAATATACGAACGGCTTTTCAAAATCATTTTTAATTTCAGAGCCCCAATAGCCATCTTTTATTATCACATTATGTATATGATAGTCCATGAATGCCATTCCGTACCTTACACCTATGAAGGGATAGCAGTCAAGCGACCTGTGTTCACCCTTTCGGTTGAAAGGTTTCAGAAATCCATAATTTATCCCAACTCTGAAAAATGGTGATGAAGTCTGGTATGTAGCATCCGACGGAAGAACGAATGAGGCATCTGCATAACCAAACTCCAATATCGGGAACACTCTATTGTACAGATTCACGTCAAACTGAGCCTCAGCACCATACACCTTTCCATGAATCAGGTTCATGAAAGGCGAAGCTATGTCGAGATGCACTGACCAGCCATGATACACTGGCAACTCAAAATTCTCGTTGTGCTTCTTTGGTTTCACGACAACAGAGTCCTTCTGTCCCCATGCCATAGCTGCCGCAAGCACCATTATCACAATTATGTACATCCTCAGAGTTCTCACTTCCTCACAAATATCTTCATGTTACTCTTTCCTCCTCTGATTACATTCCCGTCTATTACAGTTACTGAATCAATCCTATTCAAAGTCCACTGCACATCCTTTATCTTGTTAACCACGACACTTCCGCACTCCATCGAAACAAATTCCAAAGAATTTTCATGCTGCACCCACAGGGTATCTGTGAAATAACTGGTGTCATTCACACTTGCATAAAGTTGTCTGACAACAAACACCGATACAGTGTCGTTTATTCGCAATGGCAGTTCCATAGTACTGACACTCACGCTGTCGTACAGCAGAGAATCGATTCCATCACCATTCACGATAACGTTCACATTTTTCGTCTGTTCCTTGTACTGCTCAGACGAGGTGTCATATTGCATCTCCTTGAACTCCACCTTAAGCCGCACCTTCATCTCCTGCATACACAAGTCAGACGACGAACACCCCATCAGGATGCCCATCAACAGCAAAGCAATATACCCTCTCTTAATTGTCAATTGTCAATTATCAATTACCTATGACTTCCCGTCTCATCTGAGCCATTGCAAGGTCAATCGGTGTCTCGTCCGAGAAGGCATACATTTCCAAAAGGTTCTGTGCAAGTTCCATAGCCTCAGCCTCTGGCTGACATTTGGCAGCAGCCATGTTTATCAGCTGACAGATGCTTTCACGCGAGTTGAGCACAAGTCCCCACACTTTCTGCGAAACATACACCTGCTGCGCCATGTTATGCTCAAACTCCGTTCTGACAGACTGCAACAGCAACTGCTGCAACTGCACTGCATTCATCTTGTCAAACTGAAAGCGTGTCAGCATAGACTCTGGCTGTATTCTCTGCAGGAAGAGTGTCAGTCGTTCGTATGCAGCAAGACGTCTTGGCAACACCAAGTCTTTCTGCATCTTGAACATCTCGAAATCACGTCTCTTTGATTCCTGTTTGAATATCTTGTCCATCATGAAATACACCCCCACCATCACAACGACTGATGGCAAAATATATTTCAGTATTTCTAAAAATGTCTCCATAATTTTCTCGCTAAACCAACGGCAACCAATTATCAATTGTCAATTATCAATTATTTATCATATTTCCTCCGAAATCTGATAATTATTTCTCTCTGCATTCGACCTCGACACCATCTCTGCCACATAACCGGAAAGGAACATCTGCGTTCCTATAATCATCATGGTCAATGCAATATAGAAATAAGGGCTTGATGTCACCAGAGGAGCCTTCACTCCATGAACTATCGCCACCAGTTTTATTGCTCCGACAATTATCACTGCTATCAAACCTATGATGAACATGACTGTTCCCCACAAACCGAAGAAATGCATAGGCTGTTTGCCAAACTTGTTGAGGAATGAGAGTGACAGCAGGTCAAGGTAGCCGTTCACGAATCTCTCCAATCCGAATTTCGACTTGCCAAATTCCCTCTTTCTGTGCTGAACCACCTTCTCGCCTATGTTAGAGTAGCCTGCGTTCTTGGCAAGGAAAGGAATGTATCTGTGCATCTCGCCATAAACCTCTATGTTCTTCACCACCTCGTTCTTGTAAGCCTTCAGTCCGCAGTTCATGTCGTGCAGTTTCAAGCCTGTCACCTTGCGGGCTGTTGCGTTGTAGAGTTTCGAAGGCAGGTTCTTTGTCAACGCATTGTCGTATCGTTTCTGTTTCCAGCCAGACACAAGGTCATAGTTTTCCTCCATAATCATACGGTACAATTCCGGTATTTCGTCTGGAGAATCCTGAAGGTCAGCATCCATCGTTATCACCACATCACCTTTGGCAGCCTTGAAACCGCAATAGAGTGCCGGTGACTTGCCATAATTCCTTCTGAATTTTATTGCATGAATCCTTTCGTCATCTTCGCTGTTGAGTTCCTTGATAACCTTCCACGAGCCATCGGTCGAACCGTCGTTGACAAATATCACCTCATACGAAAAGCCATTCTCTGTCATGACTCTCTTGATCCACTCATAAAGTTTTCTCAACGATTCCTCCTCATTGAACAGAGGAACAATTACTGATATATCCATAGTTTTTTCTTTTTCTATTATATTTTCATCTCCCTATTCTTCTGGTTCTTGGTGTCTGTACGTTTCATCTCTCTTTACGACAGCTGCAATAATCAGCCCGAGGAAAACGCCAATCATCACATCCGCAAATATCGAATATACCGCCATATTCTCTGGCGTCAGCACCTCATGCAGACTCGACATCACCTCATTCATTTCTGCTCCATTCAACCCTGTCTGGCCAAACACTTCTTCCATCTGTTCTTCCAGGATTTGCAGATAGTCTGCTCGCATCCATTTCAGATAGACATACTTGAAAACTCCCGACACCATCGCCGAATAAAGAAACAGATTTACCACATACCACCACGCTCTGCCATACGAAATCACCCCGTCCAGCACATTTTCCCTGCAACTCACAGTCATTCTGTATGCTGCAACCACTATCAATATCTCTATTCCAAACGAAAGAAATGATGTTACCGAAAATGTTGACAACAAGTAATTTAATGCAAAAAAGACACCTAATGTCAGTCCTTTCGACATCGCATATTTGCTCACCTTTTGACCCTCATTCATACCCTAATATAAACCCGAGCAAAATTACACATTCTTTCGCATACACCCAAATTTCTCGCGCATTGTTTTTAGGCGAAATTTCACTTTCTACGAATCAATTTCCTTTTCGACGAAGTGGCATCATTACCCAAAGTCTTGAAATTTGTCAATGCCATTTCGCCCCAAATTGAATCAGCATTCATTCCTGCAGCCATGAACATATATTCCGTCCCTGATTCAAGGTTATTCCATACCCACTGATCTTCCTCGTAATACTCATAAACATCCTCCTTGAGCATACGGAAAAGCGAATCACTGGTCATTTGGTCTGCTGTTTGGACATCTATACCTTCGTAATATGTGTGAATGCTGTCATACAGGCTTTTTTCGAAAACCAAATCCTTGAACATCATTGTCTGGTCATTAGGAGTTGCCGTCGTTGTTGCGCCGACATTGGTTATGTCCGTCACAGTCACGGTAATAACGCTCTCACCATGCCCGCCACCAGCTGAAGTGGTTACAGTGTCCGTGCAAAGCACACGCGATCCGCTGGCATCTTTAGCAGTAACATAAATCACATAAAGGCTGTTTGGGACCATCTCTGTCCATGTGTATGTAGCATTAGCCTGGTATTTGATGCCCCACAACTCTACCGTTTCCTCGATTGTCGGACCTGCATACGGAGAACCAACCCAAGGTTCAATATCTTCCGGCTTTGATGCCACGATGTAATATTCAACACAGTCAGCACTCATTGCAAATGAGCAAGTGATAGTCGTAGGTGTCACATTGTCAACGGTGATAGTGACAAGACTTTCAGCCTGTCCTGGTTTGTCTGCTGAAGGCTTGGTAGCGTCTGAATCAGACGTTTTACAAGCAGTGATTGCAAAAGCACATAACAGACTGACAACTGTTATACGCATAGATAGAATAAGTTTTGACATATATGTATGGTACTAAAATGTTTTATTTTAACATGGCCACCCTTCGCCAAATCCGCCTGCAAAGATACGACAATTATTTCGTATGGCAAAATATTTTATCACTTTTTTGTCCGACATTTTTTTTACCTTTCTTTCACGACAGACAAAGGCCATCGTCACCCTTAATCTTTCACCTGATCAATCAGGTCATGCGAAAGTCTTGCCGCACAGAAATTCGGGCCACACATAGTGCAAAATCTCCCATCCGTATAACCAGCCTCACGATAATACCGTTCCGACAACTCTGTATCCAACGAAAGCACAAACTGGTCTTTCCACAGGAACTCATAACGACCCAACGCCCATCTATTCACGGATTGCCACATACTCCATCTCGGGAGTTATTATCCCCGCCTTTGCGGCAGACAGCTGCGTTTTCACGTCACGCAACAGCGACGAGTCACGAACTTTCGGCAAACCCTTTGCAAGGTCTGTTGTCGCATTCTCATCGCTGTATGGACCACTTGTGTCATAAATCAACACCGTTTCACCATTGGTCAATACCACTTTCTGCATTCCTACTCTCAGTTCAGGGTAGATTGTGCCATTCATAAAATGCTTTTCGCGATGGGCACACATTGTTTTTTGCTGTTTCACAACAAGGCATAAATAAAAAAAGACACCCGCTGGAGTATCAAAAACCAACGGGTGTCCTTATATTATTGAACTTAAACATCATCCCTGCGGCAGCATTACCTGCATCAGGTTCAATGGGTATATTCTCAGCCTCAAGCCAGATTGTCTCCTGGCAAAAAGCACCCCGTGATTTCTAAAAAACCACCACCCGAAAGTTCGGATGGTGACTTCTGAGCCTCTTGTCGGATTCGAACCAACGACCCCGAGATTACAAATCACGTGCTCTGGCCAGCTGAGCTAAAGAGGCAAGCGAGTAAGCTTACTACATCGCACCGCTACGACCTCCTACCCTTGCTGCGGTCAAGCCCTGGGGGAATTCAAAGGGAGCTGGTCGTATAGGACTTACTCGGCTGCAAAGGTACGGCTTTTTTCCAAACCGGCAAGCGTTTTTTGCAGTTTTTTTCAGACAAAATCCCAACTCCCTATTCTTCAATTCATAAAATCGAGTTTTCCATCCTCCACACCTACATAAACAGGCCTTTTTACATCTATTTTTCCTGCAATCATACGCTTCGAGAGCTCGTTGAGCACCATATTTTGAATCACTCTCTTGACAGGACGAGCTCCAAATTGAGGGTCATACCCCTCCTGAGCAAGCAGTTCTATTGCCCCATCTGAGACGGAAAACTCTATTCCATTCCTCGACATCATCTTCCTGACTCGCTCAATCTGCATCTTCACAATCTCACGTATTTCGTCCATGTTGAGTGGCGTGAAATTGATTATCTCGTCAATTCTGTTCAGAAATTCCGGCTTCACCGACTCTTTCAGCAGCTCAGGCTTGATGTTCGAAGTCATGATGATTATCGTGTTCTTGAAGTTTACGGTTCGCCCCTTGTTGTCGGTCAGTCGGCCGTCATCCAGAACCTGCAGCAAGACATTGAACACATCAGGATGTGCTTTTTCAAGCTCGTCGAACAGCACCACAGAGTATGGTTTTCTCCTTATCGCCTCTGTCAGCTGTCCGCCCTCGTCATAACCAACGTATCCCGGAGGAGCACCGACAAGCCTTGTGGCCGAGAATTTCTCCTGATATTCAGACATGTCAATTCGTGTCACCATGTTCTCGTCGTCGAACAGATAGTCAGCCAATGCCTTGGCAAGTTCCGTCTTTCCAACGCCTGTTGTGCCAAGGAAAATGAACGAACCTATAGGTCTCTTAGGGTCCTGCAGTCCGGCTCTCGAACGTCTTATGGCATTGCTGACAGCCGCTATCGCCTCCTCCTGACCCACAACACGCCTGTGCAGTTCCTCTTCGAGATTGAGCAGTTTCTCTCGTTCGCTCATCGCCATCTTGCTTACTGGTATTCCCGTCCACTTGCTCACCACGTCCGCAATGTCATCTGCATCAACCTCCTGCTTGATAAGCAGTTCTCTGCCCTTCAAAGCATCCTTGGCCTCCTCAATCTTCTTTTCCAGTTCAGCTAATTTGCCATAGCGTATTTCGGCCACACGTCCATAGTTTCCCTCGCGTTCAGCCTTGTCAGCCTCAAACTTCAATCTTTCTATCTCCTCCTTGCTCTCCTGTATCACCTTCACCTGCTCTTTTTCGCCATTCCATCGGGTTTCAACCTCTTTCTGTTCGGCTCTGCGTTCCTCCAGTTCCTTGTCTATCGCCTCAAGTTTCTGCTCGTTCTTGTCACGCTTGATGGCCGCACGTTCAATCTCAAGCTGTTTGATGTTTCGGTTGATTGTGTCCAGTTCTTCCGGTATAGAGTCCATCTCAAGCCTCAGCCTTGCAGCCGCCTCATCCATAAGGTCTATTGCCTTGTCGGGCAGGAAACGGTCAGAGATATATCTTGACGAGAGCTGTACGGCTGCTATTATCGCATCATCCTGAATACGCACCTTATGGTGATTCTCGTAACGTTCCTTCAGTCCACGGAGGATTGATATCGCGCTCGCCTCGTCCGGTTCGTCCACCATTACAGTCTGGAAACGCCTCTCCAAAGCCTTGTCTGCCTCGAAATACTTCTGATATTCATCAAGGGTGGTTGCACCGATAGCCCTCAGGTCGCCACGGGCAAGCGCAGGTTTCAGAATGTTTGCAGCATCCATTGCACCGCCACTCTTTCCTGCACCAACGAGAGTGTGAATCTCGTCGATGAACAGCACAATCTGCCCGTCGCTTTTCACCACCTCGTTTATCACGCCCTTCAGACGTTCCTCGAACTCGCCTTGGTACTTTGCACCTGCAATCAATGCACCCATGTCAAGCGAATAAATCAGTTTGGATTTAAGGTTCTCAGGCACATCACCACGTACAATCCTGTGTGCCAGACCTTCGGCAATGGCAGTCTTGCCCGTTCCAGGTTCACCCACAAGGATAGGGTTGTTCTTAGTCCTTCGGCTCAGAATCTGCAGCACTCGCCTTATCTCCTCATCACGGCCAATCACAGGGTCAAGCTTTCCACTCTTAGCTCTCTCATTCAAATCAACGGCATAACGCCCTAAAAATTCATTGTTCATAGTATCAATTATTAATTGTCAATTCTTGTGCAAACCGAATGCAATCAAGCTCTGCTTGTTTTGCTGAGGTGCAGCCAAGAATCAACACGTAGTGTTAATTGTCCATTGTCAATTGTTACGCCTACTGCCATTATGACTTACTTTTCGTTGCATTACTGCCATTAAGTCACCCCCCCATGTGTTATTTCGATTTTAATCAGAAATGGTCATAAGATATAGTCTTATAGATATTTACTGCTTTTATGCACCGGCAAAGGTCGGACAATCCATTGCCAGTCCATAAGAAAGTTGTACCTTTGCACCGTCAAACGACAGATAGACCAACATGCTTCCAGAGCAGGACTGCACTGCATAAGCGTCGCTGAAGCATCTCCCATTCGTCTCCCATTCACCGTCCTACCATCGTCCTACCAAGGTCTTCTTTTCTCCCATTTTTTCCCATCTGAATGGGCGAAGATGGGAAAAAATGGGACGACAATGGGAAAGCAGAGGTAGCTGCTACAGTGCAACGACAGTCTTTGTGCAGCAGATTGGCGACAAAAAAATAACAGACCCGCATATTCCCTACGCAGGTCTGTTTTTCGGCCTAAGCCGCAATCAATGTAGCTATATCATGAAAATATCTGGTGCAAAGGTACGAAATATTTTATTACCCCCCCTAAACATTGACATCATTTATGTTTATTTATAAATCATTAACCTCATACACTACAAAAAGTCAATAGATGACAAAAAAGTTTATATTTTGCTCCAGACAGAAAAAAAACACTATCTTTGCACCAGATTTCCGAACACGAACACTAACTAAAAAATATTCTTATGAAAAAAATTACTCTTATCGCAGCATTTATCACAATGACTGCATCTTTCACGTTTGCCCAAGTAACAAAAGGCACAATCGGTAATGGCAATTACACTGCTTACCAGCAGCAAACCAGCACTCAGTATGGTTTGGATTTCGACAACGACGGAAATCTGGAGATTGCCTTGAAAACAGGCTACGACATGAATACCGGAGATCCATGGACCAACGGATCAATTGTATATGACTACGAAGCCATTCAATTGCTGGTGGCAGGCGAGGAGACATGGGACTATTTCAAATTGCTTGCAGCAGGCGAATCCGTAAGTTCGGCAGCAACATACGGCGGCTACGGTGACGGCATGTTCGAAGACATCTCGGCCATCAGCACTGAGGCCTCATACGTCGGATTTCACATTATCATCGGCGAATCCGGTTACTATGGATATGCAAAAATCCACAGAGGCGAGGGCGAGATTATCTGGGACGAAATTTACTATGAGGCGACTGCAGAAAAAGCCATCACAGCCGGCGATACAGGCAAGCCTGCAGGAATAGAGGACATTATCTCTACAAGGACACCGGAAATCCGTAAGGTCATGATTGAGGGAATAATCTACATCGAGCGCGACGGACAACTTTACGACATCAACGGCCGTCAGGTTAAGTAATAACGACATTCAACACCAAAACAGCCAGTCTGAATTGTTTCAGACTGGCTGTTATTCATTCTTGAACAGGAGCAATTCACCTTCCATACATTTTCTTCATGTTGCCAATGAGTTCCTTCATTTCCTTGCGCAACCACTTTGGTTCAAGCACTTCAATCGTGTCCCCCATTCGCAGAAGTTCTTGTTTGAAGTCGTAAGTAGGGGCAATGACAAACGTGAATATGCTGTAGTCTTCATTGGTTTCAATCTCACACTGCGTCTCCTTCATAATTGGTAACGCCCTCATGTAACAAGCCTGCCATGCACTTGCCTTCACGACTACACGTTCCGGTTTTCTGTCGCTTGTGTAAATACCGAAATTGTAACGGAAAAACTCCTCTGGCATAAAGTCCTGAGGATAGGTGAAAGCCTCTTCCAGTACCTTAAGATTGTCAATCCTGTCAAGTGAATAGACATGAGGATAGTCGCCATCATGGGGCTTTGCTATCACATACCACCTGCGCTTGAAAAGCTTCACAAAGTATGGGTCAACAATATGGGTGATGTGGTCATTGCGGACATAGTTGTGATAGACAATCTCGATGCGCCTGTTGTTGCGCATTGCAACGATTATCGGATTGAGGTAGAGAGCTCCAGAAGGAATGTCTTCGAGTATTATCCTGTCCTTCATTCCCCTGTTTTCAATGAGAGAGTTGCAGACGTTGAATGTATTTAACAACCACATTTCCATGCTATTGTCTCTCACGCCCTCGATGTTGGAAATATAGTAGTTGTAGTTGCCGCTGTTGTCGCAATCGATATAGAGTCCGAATGTGTCGATGATGTTCTGACGCCACTTATGGAATGTGCGTTTGCTCATCGATACGCCACCGCTCACTTCCACATTACGCATCCAGAGGTCGTTGAGTTCTTCAAAAGAGATTCTGCCGTGCCTGCGGATAGTTTCGACAATCCACGTAAGCTTATTTATATTGCTCATGGTTCATCAATTGTTTTTTATTTCCCAATGTCCGTTTTTACGTCCACCCACACGGACAATCAACCCTCTGTTTTGCAAGTCGGCAAGGTCACGTCTGATGGTTTTTTCATTCACGCCTGTCTTTGTGGACATTTCCGTGCGGTTCATTTTAGGATTTTCTTTTATTAGATTTAACATAAACACTTGACGTTCTGATAATTCTTTGTGGACATCTTTGTGGACATCTTTGTGGACATTTTTATCTTTTGTCGATCTCGGAATAAGGGTGACAATACCTCCACAACTCTCTTCATATTCAGGGATAGAAAGCCCAGCCGCAACGAAAGCGTCATCCACCTTCTGTTTAGAAGGTCTAAAACCGCATCTGGCATGTGGATCAAATTTCCGACAACCTCGTCTTGATAGAGTATGTATGAGGAATATTCAAACCGCAATTCATGTTTCTTTCCCTTATCATCAATTATGGTCCATAGAGCCCAATAGTCAGGAGACGTACCACCACCTGGATGAAAACTTGGTTAAATTGTCACACGTTTATCCTCCGAAACGCAAACGTGTCCACCACTGAACATTTTAGGCTCTTCATACTTATCCTCGTCCTGTGTATCGACTACATCCATTTCTTTTATACCGTCAAGAGGCATACGCCAAAATAAAAGAGTATTACGATGGGTATCATTTCTGCAAGGAGAGTGATGACATCTATACACCTTACAGTCTGCTCAATGCACTGAATGACGGAAAAATAATGGAGTTCTGGTTTGAATCAGGAACAAGTTCATCGCTGATGGAGAACCTGAAGCATTATCCACTTGCCACAGTTTTTTCATACGATGGAGTGAAAGTAACTTTAGATGATTTTGCAATGATTATGCATCAGACACAAAGAGATGGAAATGCTCTTGTGACAAACATGACGCAATGTATGTACAATGGCGACCCCTCTGGTGCACTACTCCATCTGCGGTCATATATTGCAGGCATACCATACGACATCATAACCAAGTAGGAATATAACCGCAGCTATATATGGTGATGTGGGCTGAAAACTCGTGCAAACGAGAGCAGAAGCCAAATTCTATTTGGATTATGCCGAATGCAGCCGAGTTTGGGTTTACCCAATAGCCATAACAAATCAGCCCAAGGCAGCGCCCTGGGAATGCAGGCAACGCAAAACCAATTACGCCGCAACGCCGCAACGCGGCAAAACACACATAACATCTTGACCAAGGACGTTTTCGTGCTTGAACTGAAGGTTGACGACACTGTCGATAATGCACTCAGGCAAATCGACGACAAGAGTTATGCCATTCAATGGTCTGCCGACGGCAGACGTGTGACAAAATGCGGAGTACGCATCGACTCAGAACGACGTAATATCACAGACTGGAAATTGGTTGACGAGAAGAACGAAACCATCGAGGAGAAAAACTTTTGAAGTTGCATCTTTCGCCCTTGCATAGGGTTACCTCCTTATCTTTTCACTTTTACTCCATGGCAGATTGGTTGTAAGCCAAAAAACTTTTCTGCCTTGCCCCTGCCTTTTGTCGCCCTGTGGCTGGAAGGGGCAGACAGAAAACTCATTTGCTTATTCCCTCCTCTTTTTTCTTACTTGTTTCTTTACTTGCTTATAGGTAGTAACCTAAAAAAGCAAGACAAGCCGAAGCCCGAGATCGTAGCGGTCGTCAGGATCGCTGCGGTAGCGATCAGTAGAACGGCAGCATCCGGCATCGCTGCCCCAACAGCCACCGCGATTCACACGGCCCGACCCAGTCGAAGGCCCAACAGGGTCAGTCTGCAATGGAGAAGAGTATGAACCATACCAGTCAGCACACCACTCCCATACATTGCCACTCATATCATATAGTCCTAATTCGTTTGCCATCTTTGTGCCTACTGGATGAGTTTGTTTTGAACTATTGTCTTGGTACCATGTCACATCGTCTATGTTGTTGCTGCCTGAGTACTCATACCCTTGGCTTTTATTTCCTCCTCGTGAAGCAAATTCCCACTGTGCCTCGGTTGGTAACGCAAACCTGCGACCAGTCTTTTGGTTCAACTTGCTGATAAACTCTTGGCAGTCATCCCAACTTACTTTCTCCACTGGCAAGTTGTCTCCTTCAAATTGAGAAGGATTGCTGCCCATCACTGCCTTCCATAACTCCTGAGTTACCTCTGTCTCTCCAATGTAATAATCACTCAATGTTACACTATGTACAGGTTTCTCGTCATAGTCTCCATTCTCTGTCCCCATCCGGAACGTGCCTCCATCAACCTTAATCATATTGAACGAGACTCCATCAACAGTAATTGTTAATTTAGACGGATTGACTGAAGACGGATTGACTGAGTCATCTTTTTTACATGACGCAACAAGCGCCACAACAAGCATTAAATAAAAAAACTTTTTCATAATTGTGCATTTTTTTTGATGCCTACTCTTTAGTAATGGGATTTTCGGCTTACTCCCTTGAGGTAAGTTCTTTTTAGGTAGGTTCTTTTTATTTAATTTCATCACATCAACCAGCAGAACCCGTTATCTGATTTGAGCAATACGAGACCTTTGCAGTCTCTGTTTGGAATTTGAGTGCAAAGATACAACTTTATTTTTAAAATTCACCTATTTTATTTCAATAATTTATCCTGTCCCCCCCCCAGCCTGTCCGAGAACTGGCTTTTACGGCACGCAAGTTGGTTTCGTGTAGTTTTTCACGTCACACCACACCAGGTTGAACTTGGCTATAAATGCGGCAAAACGGCTTGTGCGAGGTCATATAAAGCCTAAAT
>JAZRYS010000006.1:0-1006 GCA_045600865.1 Candidatus Aphodosoma sp. | reverse complement strand
GGTGATACTCTTCAATTAGAGTCTTCAACCATTCGCCATCTGCACCTCTGTAGTATTTCTCTGAGATAAGCGTTTTCAGCTCGCTTATCTTCTTCTCGAAATCAACCTTGGCAGATTCGCTTACGAGTGATACACGTGACTTGTAGCCTTGCTTCTCTGCATTCCAGTGATTTGGATTGATGGAGAGTTCGCTTGCAGCCTTGATGTCTGTCTTGCCATCACGCACACGGAAGTATATATGTACGGTCTCGTTGGGAGTGCCCTTGACCGTTGCCTGTCTGATAAATGCTGTTACTTTCATTGTATTTCGTTTTACTCAATCCAATAGACTGTAGGCTGCACCTCGGCATAAGAGCAAGCTCTTCTGCTCTCGGTTTGCACTACAGTTCATATTGTCTTTGTTCTGTTGTTAGTTGATGAGGTTTACCAATTCTATCTTGATGTCTTCGTCTATCTCTCTGTATCGTGTGAAGGAGCGACTGCCCTTTGTGTGTCCAGTCATGGAACAAATGAGTTCTGGGTCTTTGACCTTTTTGTAGAGGTTGCCGATAAAGGTGCGTCTTGCCATGTGGCTTGATGCAATCTTGTTTATCGGCTTTTGCTCGTCCACTCCTGTAACAGGATTTCTGACAGTTACCATTCTTGTTATACCACAGATGGCGAATAGTCTCTTTATCTCCTTGTTCAATGCTGCGGTATTGGTGGTTACTGCATGATGAGGGAAGAGAAGGTGTCCGTCAGAATAGTTCCTTGCAAGAATCTCCTTTGCCTTGGAGTTGAGAGGAACATCTACAGAGTTTCCTTGTCTGCCCATTGTCTTATGGGGAATGTAGGTCAGTACTCCGTTATGGATGTTGTCATATGTCATTTTGCGAAGGTCACCGACTCTGCATCCTATCAAAGATTGGAACATGAAGAAGTCACGTGCCATCTGTATTGACATGCAATGCTTACTGAGGTCTGCATTGTAAATCTTGTCTCGTTCTTCCAACGTTATATATATAGG
>JAZRYS010000005.1:0-2246 GCA_045600865.1 Candidatus Aphodosoma sp. | reverse complement strand
CAGTATCTCCTGCACCTTCTCTGGGAACCATCAAGAGGGAATCCCGAAGCCTTGATGCCCTCCACATCACTGCGGATGTCATTGCATAGTTCTTGTACTAACATACTTTCTTCTCTCCTTTCTTGTTAATCAGAGTATGTGATGCTGACTGTTCGACGTTCTTTGAGTTCTTGCAATAAGCTGCAACGGTTACGTCCTTAGCCCTCTTGCTCCTTATCGCATTAACATCAGACAGAGCATACATATTCTTGATACCAAACTTGATGTGACACAGATAACCTCTGCGATGCCATGTCCACAGAGTAGCCTTTGTCACATTGAAAATCTTGCAGACCTCGTCTGTAGAGAGGAATTTCTCTTCTGGTTCCTCTTCATGAGCGAGCGCACGTTCCTCTTCCCACTCCTTGCGAGCCTGCTTGATAAGCATTTCTCCAAAGTGTTGGAGGTCGTCAGCGGTCACTTCAAGTTTTACCTGACCGCCAGACTTTACCAAAGATAAGATGTCAATCATCATTGATCATTCTTTTAATGGTTCTTATACGTTCGCTGTCTAACTCGTAAACCAGGGTGCATCTTCCGGCAGCGGTCTAAAAAGAAGCACCGCCAATCCGCTGGTTTCTCGGATTGGCGGAGCAAAGGTACTAACTACCTGAAAACATGCCAAATAAGTACGATGGTCGGTATTTGCCGACCACTCCAGACCATCAGATTAACAGGTTTTTAACATTCTGAGTATCAAAAATCCCCAACAAACATCAAATTTCTGATGCTTATTGGGGACATTTTTGTCATGTGGGGAATGTTGGTTAGTTGGAGAAAATACTCCTGACGTAAGCAATGAGTACTGCGAAGAAATTCTTGCGTCTAAGTCGTCTGTCAAGGAACCTGACGTGACCATCATTTTCTACGACATAACCAATTTCAGCACGGAGAGTTGTGAAGTAGTATTTCTTGTCTGCAGCTCTGCTTTCCTGTACAACTTTAACCTCGTTCTGAAGATTTGCGTGAAACATTCTGAAGTATTTATTGAATCCACTTTTGTTCAGATCGAATTCTTCATAGATAAGCTCTCTTTCCACAGATTCGTACAAAAGTCCATCCTCTATGGCGCAAGAAATATAAATGGCAGCCTCTTTGTCCTTTCCAGAACGAATGAGTCGATGAAGTCCATGGTAAATCTGGTAATAGTATGCGGGGAAAGGTGTGTACTCTATAAGTTTGCTTGGATTCTCCTCCTGGCGTAAAGCACGAATAATCTTGATAAATCCAAAGACCATCTTCTGTGTGAGTCCTTTGGTATGGATACGCAAAAGACCCTTTATCAGTTCCTCCACTTCATCGTAATGGTTTTTGCTCCTGACTGCAATGTATTTGAGACTCCTGCGGATGGCAGGTTTCTTTGCCAGTTCCTCCCATGGTGTAGTCTGGTATGACATTACGGCAAGAACAGTCATGCCCATTGCGTCCAGACTTGGCTGTGGAACATCTTCGTTCACTTCCTTACCATCGTCTTGCTCTTGAACAAGAGACAGCATGAATCGAACATTCTCCTGAGTAACATTGCGAGGCTTACCGAACTGCTGTTCTAGATCCTCGCTCATTTCGTTTATATTCATAGGTGTATTGGCTTGTATTTTTTGATTGTTAGTCAATGAGTTTTACGAGGTCGCGCTTCATGTCGTTATCAATCTCACGATAGCGAGCGAATGCACGGCTGCCATCGGTGTGTCCAGATAGTGATGCAACGAGATTCGGGTCTTTCACTTTCTTGTAGAGGTTCCCGATGAAGGTCTTACGAGCGGTATGCGTTGTTGCTATATCACAGATGCGCTTTTGTACAGGCTCACGAGAGTCGTTGTCTATGACAGTAACCATACGAGTTATTTCGCAAATCTGTAAAATCTTGCGAATGTATCGGTTGTACACATTCTGACAAATCTTTGGCAGGATTCGCGTTTCGAGGTTGGAATACTTCTCAAGGATAGCCTTGGCTTTCTCGTTGAGCGGAACTCGAATGGTACGAGGCTGATGGTTCTTTGTCTTCTCAGCGATATACTGCACAGCTCCGTCAACGATGCTTGCACGAGTCATCTTTTCAAGGTCTCCTACACGACAACCTATCAGGCATTGGAACATGAAGATGTCACGATATACCTGTATGCCAGGAGTCTCATTGCTTAAGTCTGCAAAATAGACTTTGTCGCGTTCCTCCAGCGTGAGATAGAACGGAGGACTGTCAAGCACTT
>JAZRYS010000004.1:0-13332 GCA_045600865.1 Candidatus Aphodosoma sp. | reverse complement strand
TATGACGTGACATATATCTACAGGGACGAGAACGAGAGCGGAGAGTGGGATACCCTCACCACCACACATCAGTATGGGGCAGACCTCAATCCAGACAGCCTTGAGACAGAGAAATGGTACTGCGACTCGACACACATCTTCCAAGGCTGGAATCCAGCGCTTGCAAGTGTCAGCGACACGTCAGAGAAGACGTTCACAGCCGTATATGACGACACGCTGAACCTCTACACGATGACATGGGTTGACAGCGTCGGCACGCATACCTACCGCCAGCCATACGGCTCAGCCCTGACGATACAACAGACAGCCGACACGGTATGGAGAGACAATTATATCTGGATATTCGATGGATGGAGACCAGATCCAGTGACAGAACTCACACGAGTTCCTTGCAATGATACAACATTTGTTGCAGAATATTATGGAATACCTCGTTTATATGACATCACTTATATCTATCGAGACGAGAATATTGTGGGGAAATGGGATACAACCATTGTACAACACAGGTTTGGTGACATACTTAACCCAGATTCACTTGAGACGGAACGCGGGTATTGTGACTCGACGCACATCTTCCAAGGCTGGAGTCCGGCACTCGAGCAGGTGAGCGATACGTCAGCCAAGACATTCGTAGCACAATATACCGACACGGCAAATATCTACAATGTTGTCTGGAAGAATTGGGATGGTTCAGTATTGAGTATTGACAGACTTGAATATCAGAATCCAATATCTGCACCAGCGAACCCAACAAGGCCAACAGATGCAACAAATGTCTATTTCTTTGCAGGCTGGAATCCTAATCCAACCACGCAATTGACCAACGTACCTTGCCATGATACTTCGTTTGTCGCTCAATATACAAGTGCTCCAAGGTATTATGATGTGACTGTTGTCCTTAAGGATTCAACCACTACTATGACAGGAGAGTATGACAGTGTTCCTGACCTCAGCATGTATGAGACGACATTTGTGCATTGTGATTCCACATATACGTTCCATCATTGGACTCCTGCCATTCATGCACAGAGTACTACTTCGGACACTTATGCAGCAGTCTATACTGTAACAGTGAATAAGTATTATGTGACATGGAGTGATTATGATGGCGCAACACTGAGAGTTGATACGTTGGAATGTGGTGAGATGCCTTCATATACTCCAGATCCGATAAGATTATCTGACTGTGACAATGATTATACATTTGCTTCATGGTCACCTGCAGTTACTGCGGTGACTCAGAATGTGACTTATACTGCCACTTACACTGCAATACTTAGAGATTACTATATCACTTGGAAAAACTGGAATGATACTATTCTGAGAATTGATACGGTACATTGTTCAGACATGCCGACATTCACGCCAGACCCTTATAAGCAAGGTGACAGTCAGATAGCATACCATTTCAATAGTTGGACACCAGTTGTTTCTCCTGTAACATCAGATGCCGAATATATTGCACAATATGACAGTGCAGAGGCTTATATTGTTTATGACTCGCTTTCATATATGGAATGCTTCGGAACGATATTGAAATTGCCAAGTGGAGGATATTATTCTGTGAAGAATGATACAGTATTGATTGTACATAAGCATTTCAATGTAATTCCTTTCCCAGAGACTGGTGATATCCTAGATTGTGACTCTATATTCACGGTCAATATAACAATATATAAGAAACCTGATTTCGACATGTCTTTAGTTGCTTGCCCTGAGGCCATTCTTGGTATGCCAATAGCACTTGACCAGACCACTTCCGACATACTATCATTCTTTACGGGTGCCGAAGATCAACTTTCAGTGGTTGATAGTTGGTGGGAAATTTATGAACAAAGAAGGTGGAGTGTCTATGACGGTCATAGAATACTCTCAAAGGATCCAATAAAACTGAGGTTTTATATGGCAACTGAGCCATGTGGCGATACATTATACGTTGATTATCCTTCTGACGAATGTTCACTCGATGTAAAAGATGCAAATGCTGATAACTGTGAGGATTGCAATGAAATTGATTGTGTCGATGCGTTGTATGACTGGCTTCTTATCTACAAAAACAGATATATGCGTGATACTCTCGGATATGACGTTCCTACAGTATCTGTCAGTTGGTATAAGGTTCAGGGCGACCTGGATGACTTACGTTACCCAGAAGAGTGTGATGACAAGCAGATCGATGTCGGCTATTACCTTACTATAGATCAAGACTTGAAGGGAACAGGCAGTTATTATGCGCTTGTTGATGTGCGTAATTGCAAGCCTGACACATTACCTTGCCGTGGTATTATACGAAGTCATATTTTCCATTATCAAGGTGCGGCACACATGCCAAGTGTAAGCCTTATCCCAACGGAAACTGAACAGCATGGACTTTTGACAATATCGGGTCTTGACCCAACTAAAAAGACTCAGATATATGTTTATGACATGACAGGCAAGATGATGTTGACAACCAATGTCAAGTCAGATAAGTTTGAGTTTGCTGCAAATGCACCAGATGGCGTTTACAGAGTTTTGGTGTTGTCGGATAATATGAAAGAAACCTTAACATTTATAGTAAAATGAAACGAGTAGCAGGTATAATATTGGTATTTGTTGTGGCGTGCTGCTCTTTGCGTGCTCAATATAATGTTTTTAATGTCGGTGCCAGATTGGGAGGTAATGGCTATTTTATTAAGACAACAGATATAAATCTCAAGCGTGAGTTTGGCATTCAGACTATGCTTGACCTAAATTACGCGTATCTTGGGGAATTGGATATGTATACTTATCTTGGTTTCAAGATTGGCGCATCGGTAGGATGGTGTCAGAATTCTTTTGAATCTCAATATGAGAATCATTTCACTAATTATGATTATCTGGGTAAACAGATGGATTATACCATAAAAACGGATAATGTAATACAAAAGGTTGAACAGTTTCAGATTGAGGTGCCAGTCATGCTTGCATTCCGTTATGCGGGTGTTTGTGCCAATCTTGGAATAAAGGCGATGTTTCCAGTCAACTCCACTTATACTCAGAATCTTAATGGCCTTAATATATCGGCTTACTATCATGAATATGATGTCACTGTGACAAATGAGATCATTACTGGTCTTGCTTCAGAAGATCAATTCAAAAAGACTGGTGAGATGAATGTCCCTGCCGTAAACCTGTTGGGTTCATTCGAATTCGGCTATGAATTTGAATTGGGGCGAGACGATACTCACGCTATGGGAGTCATGGCTTATCTTGATTATTGTTTTTGGAATAATTATAGTGGCCAGCAAGGCTCTACTGATGGCATGATTATTGTAACACCAATAACGGATCCTATTGACCCAGTGCCTACTGTAAATATTGGCATTCTGAGTACTCATTCAATTTCTTCCATGAAATACTTTGATGTTGGTGTGAAAATTTATTACCGGTTTCAGGCAGAAGCTGGAGGATATTATGGCGGCCGAGGAGGTCGTTATCATCATAGATATGCTCATGGACATAGATAAACTCAGATATTATCTTAGGGGAGAGGATGACGAGTGGCTTCGCAACGAAGCTATGCGTATCCGACTGAAGATAAAAGGAGAAGAAATTCTTAAACGTGGTTTGATAGAAATATCAAACCATTGTCGTAATAATTGTCTCTATTGTGGAATCAGGGCAGGGCAGCGAGGCGTGATACGTTATCGTATGTCGGCTGACGAAATTGTGGAGATGGTACATTGTGCTGGTAAACAAGGCTTTGGGACAGTTGTGTTGCAGGGAGGTGAGGATCCTGTCCATACAGCGGAATGGGTGGCTGGCGTTGTTTCACGAATAAGAACTGACTTGCCTGAAATCGCCATTACGCTTTCTCTCGGAGAACGCTCTCGTGAGGATTATATGTTATGGAAAGAGGCAGGGGCAAATAGATACTTGTTGCGTCATGAGACGGCGACCAAAGAGCATTATAATAAACTCCATCCTGCATTTATGAGTTTTGAGAATCGTCAGCGTTGTCTATGGACCCTTAAAGAACTTGGCTATGAAACAGGAGCGGGTATGATGGTGGGTTCGCCATATCAGACTGAGGATGATTTGATAAACGATTTGCTGTTTTTGGAAGAGTTACAGCCAGACATGATAGGTGTTGGGCCATTTATTCATGCAGAAGGAACCCCATTTGAAAGCTTTCCTGACGGTTCTTTACAGATGACTTTGCGACTGATATCGTTACTTAGGATTCGTCATCCAAATGCAAATATCCCTGCCACAACAGCGTTGGCTGCTCTTCATCCAAATGGCAGAGAGTTGGGACTACTGTCAGGAGCCAATGTGATTATGCCAAATCTCACTCCGCAGAAATATCGTGAGAATTATAGATTGTATGACAAAAAAGAGATTTCAGAATGAAGAAATTAGTGATATTCGACCTCGACGGGACGTTGCTTAATACTTACGCAGACATTGCAGCTGCAACCAATCAGGCACTTGCCAAAAGAGGCTATCCGACGCATTCGGTGGAGGTGATACGTTCATTCGTGGGTAATGGCATAAACAAACTGTTTGAACGAGCTTTGCCAGAAGGTCATAAGGATGAGTTTCTTGAAATACGTAAGGATTTCATTCCATACTATAATGAGCATGGAACAGATTTTACATTTCCATTTGAAGGAATTACAGAGACGTTATATACTATGCAGCGTATGGGACTCAAAATAGGTGTGGCTTCCAATAAATACGAACAGGCAACCAAGCATCTCATGGAGTGCTATTTTCCGGAAATAAACTTTGTCGCAATTATTGGCCAACGAGAAGGAGTGCCTGTCAAACCCGACCCAGGCATTGTTGATGAGATAATGCATTCTGCTGGTATTCAGGATAAAACTGAAGTGCTTTATATAGGTGATTCAGGTGTTGACATGCAAACTGCAAAGAATGCAGGAGTGGATGCCATAGGCGTGACATGGGGCTGTAGGACACGATCGGAACTGGAATCCTTCAACCCCAAAGCCGTTGTTGATACTTGCGAGGAATTTTTTTCCTTTTTATAAGGTCTATGTCAGAAAAAAATCGTAACTTTGCACGCTAAATATTTTTGTTCGAAGTTATGATTAGTGACAACCTTATCAGAGTGATAGAGAATTCGGTGAAAAGCAATTGGGATCATGCTGCCTTTACCGATTATTCGGAAAATATCACGTTGACATACGCCGATGTTGCAAAGCAAATAGCACGTCTTCATGTCTTGTTTAAGAATGTTGGCTTTGAGAAGGGTGACAAAGTGGCTCTTATCGGGAAAAACTGTTCTAATTGGTGTGTCGTATATCTCGCCACTATTACGTATGGTGGAGTAATTGTCCCTATCCTTTCTGATTTCAATTCCAACGATATTCAACATATTATAAATCACAGCGATTCTCGTCTGCTTTTCATAACGGATCATAACTGGGACAACATATCCGAGGAGTCTTTGGTCTATGTTGAATCTGTATATTCCCTAAAGGACTTCTCGCTGTTAGCCGAGGCTGACGGACAAAAGGCTTCCAAGGTCGTTGATAATC
The DNA here is from genome assembly GCA_045600865.1 of Candidatus Aphodosoma sp. Lineage (GTDB taxonomy): Bacteria > Bacteroidota > Bacteroidia > Bacteroidales > Paludibacteraceae > Aphodosoma. The sequence goes on along the minus strand of JAZRYS010000004.1, from coordinate 7,804 downwards.
TGGATCGCCTGTTTGCCGAGACATACCCAAATGGTTTTCAACTTGCAGATGTACTTTATCCTACCATACCAAATTCAGAACTTGCTTGCATTTCATATACATCTGGAACTACTGGTTATTCGAAAGGTGTAATGCTTTCCGCAAACAATCTGGCAGGAAACATTCATTTCTCAACATCAACAGGGATGCTTTTCCAAGGTAGCCGTGTACTTTCATTCTTGCCATTGGCTCATGTGTTTGGCTGTACGTTTGAGTTCCTGAGCAATTTCTGCCTTGGTGGTCATACCACGTTCTTAGGCAAAATACCTTCTCCTAAGATTCTTCTTAAAGCCATGGCTGATGTGAAACCTCATCTTATCTTCTCTGTCCCTTTGGTCATTGAAAAAATCTATGTGAAGCAGATTCGTCCAATGCTTGAGACAAGGGGGATGAAGTGGGCATTGTCTATTCCTTTGCTTGACAGTCAGGTGCTTTCCAATATAAACAAAAAAATGACAGAGGCTTTTGGAGGTGAGTTTTCTCAGGTTATTATTGGTGGTGCGCCTATGAATCCTGAAGCTGAGGCTTTCTTCAAGAAAATAGGATTCAAGTTTACCGTTGGTTATGGCATGACTGAGTGTGCTCCTCTTATTAGTTATACGTATTGGGCTGATTATAAACATAATTCGGTAGGCAAGGTGCTCGACTGGATGGAAGTCAAGATAGAATCGAACGACCCTCAGAACGAGGTTGGCGAAATCCTTGTACGTGGCGAGAATGTGATGATGGGTTATTACAAGAATGCCGAGGCCACAAAGGCTGTGCTTGATGAAAATGGTTGGCTGCATACTGGTGATATGGGTACAGTGGATTTCGACGGGACAATATATATCCGCGGTCGAAACAAGAATATGTTGCTTGGCCCTTCTGGGCAAAATATATACCCAGAGGAAATTGAGGCTAAACTTAACAATATGCCTTTCGTGCTTGAATGTCTTGTAATCCAGATGGCCGATAACCGATTGATGGCTCTCGTAGTACCTGACTATGCGGCTGTGGATGCTGCCAAAATGTCGCATGACGAGATAGATGCTGTCATGGAAGAGAATCGTAAGGCACTGAATGCAATCACTGCTTCATACGAGAGCATAGCAATGATAAAGATTCATCCCAACGAGTTCGAGAAAACGCCTAAGAAATCAATCAAAAGATTCTTATATACAAATTTTGGAAAATGAAAAAGATTGTATTGCTGATTGTTACAATGTTTCTGCTTGTGAGCGCGCAGGCTGGTGTTGTCAATCATGACAAGATGTTTGAGGCTTACCTCAAAGGTGATCTCCAGACATGGAAATCAGAACTTACGAAGTACACTTCCAACAAGAATCTCACTTTTGATGACAAATGCGAGATTGCAAACTACCTTTATGGCTACATTGGCTTTATTGTTGATGGAAAGGGAAAAAAGGACGAGGTTGAAGGCTGGCTGAAAATTTTTGATTCTTACATTGAACTGCTGATCAAGAATCCGAAGACAGAGTCGATGGGACACCTTTACAAGGCAGGTTCTGCAGGCATGAAAGCAAAACTTTACAAAGGGAAACTGGTGTCGTATGGTGTCACAACTCTCAAAGAACTTGACAAGGCTCTTGAAGTTGATCCCAATAATCCTATCGCAATCGGACTCAAGGGCAATACTAAATATTATGCCCCAGGTATCCTTGGCGGAAGCAAGACAAAGGCACTCTCTTATTATGCGAAGGCTATCAAGATGCTTCAGGACAATTGTCCAAAGGTGTATCGTTGGAACTTATGGGCACTCAAACTTTGTGTTGTCGAGGCATACGTCGGACTTGGAGAAGACGAAAAGGCAAAGAATTATTATGAACAGGTTATGAAGGCCGAGCCACGTTTCACGCTTCTCAAACGTTCATACGAGTCGGGCAACTTTGGCAACCATGTCTCTGAATAATAACGTTAAAATCAATATATTATGGGAAAGATTGGGGTAACGACGGATAATATTTTTCCGGTCATCAAAAAGTTTTTGTACAGTGATCACGAGATTTTTCTTCGTGAATTGGTGTCGAATGCAGTTGATGCGACACAGAAGTTGAAGACTCTTTCCTCTGTCGCTGAGTTCAAGGGTGAACTGGGCGACCTCCGTGTCTCGGTAAAGGTAGATAAGGAGAACAAGACAATCACCATTTCCGATCGTGGTGTCGGAATGACTGCAGAGGAGATTGAAAAGTACATCAATCAGATTGCTTTCTCTGGTGCTACAGAGTTCCTCGACAAGTATAAAGATGATGCAAATGCTATCATTGGTCATTTCGGCTTAGGATTCTATTCCGCATTCATGGTCGCAAGTCAGGTCGAGATTTTCACCAAGTCGTTCAAGGATGAGCCTGCACAGCATTGGTCTTGCGATGGCTCTCCAGAATATACGCTTGAGCAGATTGATAAGGCTGACCGTGGTACTGACATCGTCCTTCATGTAGATGACGAGAATGTCGAGTTCCTCGAAGATGCGCGCATCGAGGAATTGCTTAAGAAATACTGCAAGTTTCTCCCGGTAGAGATTCAGTTTGGTTTCAAGAAAGAGTGGAAAGACGGCAAGGAGGTCGAGACAGATCAGCCTAATGTCATAAATAACATAAATCCTGCATGGACTCGCAAACCTGCAGATCTTAAAGAGGAAGATTACGAGACTTTCTATCGTGAACTCTATCCAATGACGGAAGACCCTCTCTTCCATATTCATCTCAACGTGGATTATCCATTCAACCTGACGGGTATTCTCTATTTCCCTAAACTGCACGAACATATTGCATTAGAGAAAAACAAGATTCAGCTTTATTGCAATCAGGTTTTCGTCACAGACCAAGTTGAAGGTATCGTGCCTGAGTATCTGACACTCATGCACGGTGTCATCGACTCGCCTGATATTCCTCTGAATGTCTCGCGTTCATATCTTCAGGCTGACCAGAATGTAAAGAAGATTTCTTCGCACATCACCAAGAAGGTGGCCGACAAGCTGGCAGAGATTTTCAAGACTGACCGCCCTCAGTTCGAGAAGAAATGGGATGACCTCAAGATATTCATCGTCTTTGGTATGCTGACAGATGAGAAGTTCTACGACAAGGCAAAGGATTTTGCTCTCTTCAAGAATGTTGACGGTAAATATTTCACTTTCGACGAATACAAGACACTCATAGAGGGTGAGCAGACCGACAAAGATGGCAATCTCATCTGTCTCTATGCACAGAATGCAGACGAGCAGCACGTATATATCGAGGCTGCTAAATCACGTGGTTATGATGTGCTTATCATGGACGGACACCTTGATTCTCACTGGTTGGGACAGGCAGAGCAGAAACATGAGAAGACACGCTTCGTACGCGTTGACAGCGATGTGATAGACAAACTCATTGTCAAGAAAGATGTTGCGAAGAGCACTCTTACGACAGACCAGCAGAATGCACTCTCTTCTGTATTCCAGGCCGCAATGCCAAAGATTGAGAAAACTGAGTTCATGGTCAACGTCGAGGCACTTGGCGAGAGCGAGATGCCAGCAATGCTTACCCAGAGCGAGTGGATGCGTCGTATGAAGGAAATGGCGCAGAATGGCGGTGGCCCTCAGATGATGTTTTATGGAGAGATGCCAGACAGCTATTCCGTTGTTCTCAACTCTTCTCATCGTCTGGTCAAGGATATCCTTGCCAAGGAAGAGTCTGATTGCGCTCCTGTTTTAAAGCCGCTGGTCGACGAACTCGAACAACAAGACAAGCGCAAACTCGAACTCAAGAAAAAGAAAGATGACGAACTCACCTCCGAAGAGCGTGAGGAACTCAACAAGATAGAGGCTCGCATAACAGAACTTGGTGATGCCAAGCAGAAGGCCTTCAACGATTTCGTGGCAGCAAACCCTAAGATTGCGCAGATTGTTGATATAGCTCTCCTCTCTGCTGGACTTCTCAAGGGTAAGTCTCTTGCCGATTTTGTGAAAAGGTCTTACGATTTAATATAATGAGAGATGAAAAAAATCAATCCAACCATAAAGTTACAGCAGACACTCTCGAAGCAGATTTATGATACTCTGCAGGGAGCCATGCTTGAGCGTATCCTCGAAGAAGCACGCACCTCAGATTCCGACAACTATTGGCGCAACTCCATGGAGGGCCACAGTTTCAAGGTCGAGAAATCCCTGCTTCCTCACCTTCACGAGATGTTCTACGAGGTAAAGGAAAAACTCGGTTACAAAGAGGATGTTGATTTCTATATAACAGGCGATTCGTCTGTCAATGCTTTCTCCGTGGCGGCTGAGACAAAGGATGGCCATCATATTGTGAATGTCAACTCGGCTTTGGTTGAATTGATGAGCGATGACGAGCTTCGTTTTGTCATTGGTCATGAGTTGGGCCATCTCATTGATGAAGACACACGTCTCCGCCGTCTGATATATTTTGTCTTCCCTGCGGGGGCATCAGTGCCAACAGCGTTGTACCACAAGATTAGGCTTGAAGAGCAACTTGCAGAACTTGTTGCCGACCGTTACGGCTATCTTGCTGTCGGCAAACTGGAACCATGTGTTTCTGCCTTCTTCAAGATGGCATCTGGCTTGGATATATCAAAAATGAACATCAGGCTGGAGGCTCTTCTCGAAGAAAACCTCAAGCATCTTGATTATTTCCTGTCCGACAAGGGCGTCAGCACAGAGACGCATCCTGTAAATCCTATCCGAGTGCAGTCTCTCAACATCTTCGCCAATGCGAAGAGCCAGAAGGCTCTTGACAAGGAGATGGAACCACTCATTCAGATTCTTTTGCGTGTAGGCAGTTCAACTTTGGACAAGGCTATTTCAGAATTTGTTGCAACGGCAGGTCTCATAGTGGCTTCTGTCGATGAGCAGATTTCTCAGGAAGAGGTGGATGTCATAATCAACAGTCTTGCTGATACCCAGATGTTTCCTAATGCCTTTCTGGAAGAGATCTCCAAGAAGTCTGATGTGAGCGACATCTTTGTCAAGTCCATCGAGACTATCTTCAAGGAGAATCCAATGCTCCGCGAACCAATGTTCGACTATATAATAGCTCTCATTCTTGCCGACAAGCGTGTTGACAGCAAGGAGATTGACCTGCTTTATCAGATGGGTGAGAACTTTTTCTCTTACTCCAGGAAGGAGGTTGCGGCAATGCTTGCTGAGACAGTACAGGCGCGTTTCATTCCTGACTTGCGCTCTTTAGGTTAAATATTCAATTATCAATTTATATTTATGAGTTTTGTATCATTTATGTCTTCCATTTTCGGAAACAAGGCAGAGCGTGACGTCAAAGAGGTTATGCCTGTTGTCGAGAAGGTTAAGGCATTGGAATCAGAGTTTAAGACACTAACGCATGACCAATTGCGTGAACGTTCGGCAGCCTTGCGTGAACGCTTGCAAAAGGCAGTAGAGGCTGACAAGGCCAAGATAGCCGAGTTGCGGGCACAGATAGATGTGACGGAAATTGACAAACGTGAGGCTATTTACGATGATATAGACAAGATTGACAAACGTGTTCTTGACACATACGAGACTGTACTTGACGAAATACTACCCGAAGCATTTGCCATTGTTAAGGAAACTGCACGTCGTTTCGCTGAAAACGAGCAGATTAGGGTAAGAGCTACTGATTTTGACCGCAAGTTGGCAACAAACCACGACTTCGTTGAGATTGATGGCGATGATGCTGTCTATTACAACGAGTGGGAGGCAGGTGGAAACATGCACCGCTGGGATATGATACATTACGATGTCCAGCTTATTGGTGGTGTGGTTCTCCACAAAGGCAAGATTGCCGAGATGGCTACCGGTGAGGGTAAGACGCTTGTGGCCACTCTCCCTGTGTTCCTCAACGCCTTGACTGGCAATGGCGTTCATGTTGTTACTGTTAATGATTATCTGGCCAAGCGTGATGCTGAATGGATGGGACCTCTTTATATGTTCCATGGCCTTTCGGTTGATTGCATCGACAAGCATAAGCCAAATTCCGAAGAACGTCGCAAGGCATACGAGTGTGATATCACTTTCGGAACCAACAATGAGTTCGGTTTCGACTATCTTCGTGACAATATGGCCATCTCGCCATTGGACCTTGTTCAGCGTCGTCACAACTATGCCATTGTCGATGAGGTCGATTCAGTCCTCATTGATGATGCGCGTACCCCTCTGATTATTTCTGGTCCTGTGCCAAAGGGCGAAGACCAGATGTTCGAGGAGTTCAACTCAAGAGTCCAGTCACTTGTGCAGAAACAGAATGTGCTTGCTGCGGCATATCTGGCTGAGGCAAGACAGAAGATCGAGACTGAAGACTTGAAGAAAGACCCTTCAGAGGGTACTGGTCGTCTTGCGCTTTTCCGTGCTTTCAAGGCTCTTCCCCGTTCCAAGACTCTTATCAAATACCTCTCGGAACCTGGCATCAAGCAGTTGCTTATCAAGACCGAAGAGTTCTATATGCAGGAAAACAACAAATACATGCATGTGGCAACGGATCCACTTTTCTTTACGATAGACGAAAAACTCAATCAGGTGGAACTCACAGATAAGGGTATCGAGGCTCTCACCTCAGCATCTGAGGATCCTGACTTCTTCGTCCTTCCTGACGTAGGTGCCGAGATTGCCGAAATCGAGAAAATGAAAGACGTGTCTGAAGATGAGCGTCAGAACAAGAAAGATGCTGCACTTCAGGATTATTCTGTCAAGTCGGAGCGCATACATACTGTCAATCAGTTACTCAAGGCATATACGTTGTTCTTCAAGGACGACCAGTATGTAGTTCAGGACAATCAGGTGCTTATCGTAGATGAACAGACAGGTCGTATCATGGATGGCCGTCGCTATTCTGACGGTTTGCATCAGGCCATCGAGGCTAAGGAACATGTCAAGGTAGAGGCTGCAACACAGACTTTTGCGACTATCACCCTCCAGAATTATTTCCGCATGTACCACAAACTTGCAGGTATGACCGGTACTGCCGAGACCGAGGCAGGCGAGTTGTGGGACATCTATAAACTTGATGTGGTTGTCATCCCAACAAACCGTCCTATTGCCCGCAATGACATGCAGGATAGGATTTACAAGACAAAGAAGGAGAAGTATAATGCTGTTATCGAGGAGATTGTGAAACTTGTTGCGCAGGGGCGCCCTGTACTGGTCGGTACAACGTCTGTCGAGATTTCTGAGGTGCTTTCACGTCAGTTGACCCGTCGGAATATCAAACACAACGTCCTTAATGCCAAGTTGCACCAGAAAGAGGCCGACATCGTTGCCGAGGCTGGCCGTCCAGGCACTGTCACCATTGCAACAAATATGGCTGGTCGTGGTACGGATATCAAGCTTACTCCTGAGGTCAAGGAGGCAGGAGGTCTTGCCATCATAGGTACAGAGCGTCACGAGTCTCGTCGTGTTGACCGTCAGCTTCGTGGACGTTCAGGTCGTCAGGGCGACCCAGGTTCTTCAGTATTCTACGTGTCTATGGAAGACAACCTCATGCGCCTCTTTGGTTCTGAGCGTATATCAAAAGTGATGGACCGTATGGGATTTGAGGAAGGCGAGTGTATTGAGCATTCAATGATTTCAAGTTCCATCGAGAAGGCGCAGAAGAAGGTCGAGGAGAACAACTTCGGTATTCGTAAGCGTCTGCTTGAGTATGACGACGTGATGAACAAGCAGCGTACTGTTATCTATGCACGTCGTCGTCACGCCTTGTTGGGCGAGCGCGTGGGTGTCGATATTGTCAACACATTATATGATACTCTTGAGGCTGTGGTTAACGAGAACTATCAG
>JAZRYS010000003.1:0-47088 GCA_045600865.1 Candidatus Aphodosoma sp. | reverse complement strand
TTGGAAACTTTTTTGACGAAACATTGTGGATTTTGTCCATCTTTGGAAATCTGAGCTCATCCAAAATTGATGAAATGTCCACTCTTAAAAATCTTATAACTAATAATTTTTATTTCTTGTCCACTTTCGAGGGTTGGTACATTTTTTGATGTCTGAAAAATATTGACTGGAAAAATTGCCCAATTGAGAAAAATGTCGTACCTTTGCAGCCGAAAAAAGTCGGGTGGAAAATGTGGTGAATATCGGAAAAAGTCGGGTGGAAAATGTGTAAAAACAGACATAAAAAGCCTAATACCGAGTGATTTATGTTTAAGCGTAAAATTGAAGAGAAATTTTTGGAGTGGAAAATGATGGAAGACCATAAACCGTTGGTGGTCAAAGGTGTCCGTCAATGTGGAAAAACTTTTTCGGTGCTCTCCTTTGCCAGAGAGAACTACAAGCATGTGGTTTACTTTGATTTTCGCGCTCATCCCGAATATGAATCCTTCTTTTTGCCTAACCTGGACGTATCTTCCATAGTTATGAGAATGTCTGCATTGAAACCAGGATTTCAGGCAGTAGAGCATGAGACATGTTTTATTTTTGACGAGTTGCAGGATTGTCCAGCTGCCCGAAGTTCGTTGAAATATTTCGCACTTGATGGAAGGTATGACGTTATATGCACAGGCTCTTTACTCGGTGTCAATGGATATCGCAAGGATATTGAGGATGTCTGGTCAATACCCGTTGGGTATGAGCATATAATAGACATGTATCCTATGGATTTTGAGGAGTGGTTATGGGCTAATGGAATAGAAAAAATTCATTTTGATTATCTCCAGGAATGTCTGAATGAATTGACCCCTGTGGAACCGGCAATCCATTTCAGAATGCGTCAGTTGCTCAATGAATATGTGATAGCCGGCGGTATGCCTGAGGCTGTGAAAACATTTCTGAAAGAAAGGAATGTCGGTCAGTTGCTGGCTGTCCAGAGGCGAATAGTTGAACAATATAGATCTGATATGGTGAAATATGCCCCTGACGTGGATAAACCTCGTATAAGGGAATGTTTCAATTCCATTCCTGCCCAATTGGCCAAGGAATATAAAAAGTTCACCTATTCCAGTGTGAGTAAAGGGGGAAGAGGCCGTGACTATGCGGGTTCGCTGCAATGGATAGAGGATGCGGGTATAATCAGGAGGTGCTATAACCTGCAGATAACAGAACTGCCTCTTGACGGAAATTCAAAGAGAGATGAATTCAAGGTCTATATGGGCGATGTGGGACTGCTGACATCAATGCTTGAGAAAGGAGTTCAATCTGATATCATTCAGGGGAATATGTATGGCTACAAAGGTGCCATCTATGAGAATTTAGTTGCTGATATCTTAGGTAAATCTGACAGAAAGCTTTATTATTATCATAAGGATGGTGGCATTGAGTTGGATTTTGTGGTGCGCCAGAATAATGAGTGTATGCCTATAGAATGCAAGGCCACTACCGGTAATGCAAAATCGTTAAAGACAATTCTGGGCAATCCTGATAAATACCATGTAAAACACGCGGTCAAGGTCGGAGATTACAATATTGGGCTTTCTGGCGGACTGCTCACACTGCCTACATACCTGCTCGGTATATGGTTGAAAAAATATTGACCGGAAATAATTGCCCAATTGAGAAAAATGTCGTACCTTTGCAGCCGGTTTTGCGCTTATGAAAAAAATTGTAATAATCAATGGTCCCAATTTAAACCTTGTTGGCCGTAGAGAGTCTAAACTTTACGGCGAAAAAGATATGAATGAATACATTGGAGAGCTGACGGAACGGATGAGAGGTGAGGGCGTGGAGATTGAATACCGCCAGAGCAATGTGGAGGGCGAATTGGTGAATATGATTCAGGAAGCCGAGAAATCTGATGGTGTGGTGCTGAATGCGGGTGGCTATACCCACACGAGCGTTGCCATTGCCGATGCTGTTGCGGCGATTCAGGCACCTGTAGTCGAGGTGCACATTACTAATATAATGGCTCGTGAACCTGAACGCCACGTCTCGCTGCTGGAGAAGGCTGTGAAGGGAAGAATCATGGGTTTTGGACTTTATGGATATGAAATGGGTGTTCGTGCCCTAATTACGAATAATATATGAAAAAGATTTTCTTGCTGGTGATGGCGGTTTTCTGCGTGGGCAATGTGTTTGCAGCAGTGGTGAAAGGCCGTGTAGTGGATGAACAGAGCTCTCCTCTCGATTATGTGAATGTGGCAATCAGACTGGATGCGGACAAATCCCGCGGATATGGTGCCGCAACTGACGAGAATGGATATTTCGTCATCAAAGACATAACCCTTAGTGGACAATATACCTTGGAGGTCTCGTATATGGGTTACAAGACTGTGACCAAGGCTGTCAACATAAAGAGTGTAAGCTCGGAGGTGAAAGTGGGGACGATAACAATGGTTGAGGATTCCAAGATGCTTGGTGAGGTTGAGGTGATGGGTCAGGCTTCGCAGATGCGTTTCGACATCGACAAGAAGGTGTTCAACGTTGATGCAAACATCTCGGCTGCAGGTGCATCGGCTACCGACATTCTGGAGAATATCCCTTCGGTTGACGTGGATCAGGATGGTGAGGTGTCGTTGCGTAACTCGTCGAGCGTAGAGATATGGATTAACGGCAAACCTTCAGGCCTGACCGAGGAAAACCGTGCACAGATTCTCCAGCAGATGCCTGCCGGCTCTATCGAGTCGGTTGAAATCATAACAAACCCTTCGGCAAAATACAACCCTGAAGGTACAGCCGGAATAATCAACATCATTATGAAGAAGGACCGCAAGATGGGCTACTATGGCTCTGTGTCGGCAGCGGGATCGATAACTACATCCAAAAAGCCTGGCACTCAGGAATCGCTGAACTTCAACCTGAACAGCAAATATGTTGATTTCTACATAAACGCTGGCTTCAATTGGAACAAGATGCAGCATGACAACTACACCGACAGGTTCTCCTTCAGGCCAGGAACAGACCCTATACGCAGCGATACCTTGGGATTTCTCAATACATTTGTTGATGGAAACAACAAGGGTTATGGCATATATGGCCGCTCGGGATTGGATTTCCACTTGACAGACGTACATACGCTATCAGTTTATGGCTCATTCTTTTACGGCGAATGGGGTTACGAGAACACTAACCGCTATACGGATGTAATCTGGGCGACTAGGGACACATTGCAATATCATCGTTCGAACACAAACAAGGCTCCTCACCCTTCGTACAGTGCAACATTGGAACACCTCTGGGAAATAGACAAAATCGGCTCGGAATTGAGGTCTTCCGTGGAATACTCTGGTCACAAGAACAATGGCGACTATTACTACACTCAGGCATCCGATTACTCGAACGGTAGCCGCAAGGCTCCTGAATACTACCAGATACAACGTCGTGACGGCGAGAGCAACAGACTGCTCATAAAGAGCGACTACACACAGAAAATTGGCAACAACATGAAGGTTGAGGCAGGTATCTACGGTTCGTGGAACAAGAGGTTCTCGCCTTCTCGCACATGGAATATGGAGGGTAACGACTCGCTGCTGCAACAGTACAACGACTTCGGCTATCAGGAGTGCATAGCAGCTCTATATGCCACATACGGTGCAAAGTGGGGCGGTTTCAGCATGTCGTTGGGTCTCCGTGGTGAATACACTTTCACCCAGGTTACTACACGTGATGACGGAAACAACGACTATCAGGTGACAGACACCGGATATTTCAAGGTCTATCCGACAGCATTCCTTGGCTATGATTTCGGCGAGGGTCATGAACTCCAGGCCAATTATACCCGCAGGATAAACCGTCCGAGAGGCCGACAACTGAACTCGTTCCGCGACATGAGCGATTCGACCAACATCTCGTTCGGTAACCCATATCTTGAACCAGAGATTTCGTCGGCTGTCGAACTGAATTACATTAAATCGTGGACTGAGCACGTGCTCTCGATAGGTGCATATTATAGATATTCAGACAACTGCATAGAGCGTGTGCGTTATCTTGACAAGGAAAACGTGATGAACTCAACTTTCGAGAACATTGCAAAACGTCAGAGTGCAGGTCTTGAGATTGTATCGAAGAACAAGTTCGCCAATTGGGTGAACATGACCACTACACTGAACGGTTACTATTCCAACATGGCAGAGGTCTATTATGATGTCTATGGCACAGGCAATCCGATAAGACTGTATGAGAAGACCAACAGTTTCTCGTGGTCGGTTCGCGTGATGCTGAATTTCCTTATCCCATACGGCATGACGGCTCAACTGACGGGACAATACCGTTCGTCCAATCTCGTAGCTCAAGGAAAGAGCAGCGACCAATATACAATAGATTTCGGTTTCCGCAAAAGCTTCCTCGACCACAAACTGAACCTTGCACTCTCGATACGTGACATGCTTAACTCCAGAAAGTGGGCTTCGACAACATGGGGCGACAATTTCTGGCAGTATTCAGAGCACATGCCTCACGGCACACAGTTCAAACTGACACTTACCTACAACTTCGGCAATGCTGGTGGCGAAAAGATGAAGAGACGCCAGGGAGGTGACCAAGGTGGCGGTGGCATGGATGATGAAGGAATGGGCGATTATGAATAATAGACGGCTATACATAGCAAATCCAATAGCAGGTAGAGGGAAGGCGAAGAAACGCTTTCCCTCTGCGACACATACGACAAAGGCTGGTGATGCCGAGCAGTGGGCGCGTGAGGCTGCATTGAGCGGCAAATACGACGAGGTGTGGGCTATAGGTGGTGACGGAACCGTGAACGAGGTGGCCAGAGGCCTTGTGTCGGCAGGAAATAAAGATGTGGCAATGGGAATTGTCGGCATTGGTTCGGGCAATGGTTTCGCAAACCACCTGAAACATAACAAAGTGGAGGGGTTGGTGGATGTCGGTTGGCTGGAACTGGAAGACGGCAGGCGTGAGATGTTCTGCTGCACCTGCGGTGTGGGGTTTGATGCAAAAGTGGCGGCTGACTATGCAAAGGCTGGGACGCGAGGGCTGCATACGTACGTCAAGGCAGCTCTGACAGACTGGTTCAATTATGCTCCTACATATTATGATATATGTATCGAAAATGCTGATGGAGAAACGGAACAAGTAAACGTGAAGGCTCTGCTTGTGGTCTGCGGTAATGCAAACCAGTGGGGTAACGAGTGTCACGTAACTCCGCAGGCTGTCGTGAATGATGGATTGCTGGACCTGACAATTGTGGAGCCTGTGAAACTGGCGGCACTGCCAAAGATGCTGTTACAGATATTTGGCTATAGGTTCAACAAAAACAGCCATGTACATACAGTACGTGGCCGCAGGATTACCATAACCGCAGAGAGAGGTGTCAATGTACAGTATGACGGGGAAATCGTGCGTGGAGCTGACGGAGCACCAATTGAAACACGGAATATTGTGTTGCAGGTTCAGAAGGACGCTCTTCGAGTGGTAAAGAAGACCAGATGATATAGGGTATCTCGTATTGTACGGCAGGTGCTATCTTCCGAGGAACGCCATGCATGAAGAGATTGTTCTCGCCAAGAGACTCGCCATGGTCGGATATATATATTAATGATGTGTGCCAGCCTTCGAGACTCTTCAGCGAGTCGATGGCAGAAGCCAGCAGATGGTCGGTATAGAGAATAGAGTTGTCGTAAGAGTTGACAAGGTGCCGGAGGTTGCGTGACGTGCTCTCTACATCATCGCTTGCCGGAGTGAAACGGCAAAACTCAGCTGGATATTTCCTTGCGTATTTAGGACCATGGCTGGTACTCGTGTGAAGAACAATGAACACCTTGCTTTTCTCACTGTTGCGTATGCGGTCGGCTATTCCCATGAAGAGGAGATCGTCGTATTCCGAAGAAGAATTGTAGAGTTCCTGCAATGCCTTCTGGTTCTGGTATTCATCAATGTGGATAGGTGGCTCGCCCCAGTTTGACGTGCGCCATACAACGTCCACACCATTGCGGAACAGATAGTTGGGCAGTGGTTCGTAAAGCTGTGAAGATGGCTCGTGAGCAAGTATGGCCCGCACACCGGCAGTTGTGTAAGTGTCTTCGGCATCACATTCCAGAATGGTCAGTTCATCTTTAATCTCAGACAGTTCAGGGTTAGTCTCACGCTCATAGCCATAAAGCGAGAAGTTTGCCTTGCGCGCAGATTCGCCAATGACGAGAACCACGGCTTCACGGTCGTTGTTGATGAACTCAGCGTCTGGCAGCAGAATCTCCTTTTCGTTCTCGGCATCGTGATGGCTGATCATACGGCAAGTGTTGACAGTATATGACCATGGCATCACGAGTCCGCCAAGTTCGGTGTCGTGTTCACCAATCCATAGGATGCTTTTGAAGTTTATTGCGATAATGAGAAGGGCTGTCCCCAAGGTTGAGCCGGCAATTATGCCAAACTTGCGCCATGTGGGATAGGCGGTCTTGACGAAGAATGGTATGACGGCAGGAATTATTCCAAACAGTATCAGACAGATGATGGCAGGAACGGTGATGAAACCTGATGCTTCGCTCCACTGGGTGTTATAGACATTGCCAAGCATTGTCTCGTCCATCATCGTGTGGAAGACAATGATGTAATAGAAGCAGATGACGTTCAGAATATGCAGGAGAGCCAGAATGACTTTTCCCACGATGCGTGTCAGTTGCAAAAGCAGGAATGCGGCAAAGAAATTCAGGATGGGGACGAGCAGGAAAAGCGAAGCGATGGCCAGCGTGCTGTTACTGTTTGCTATCACATATTGGAAGAAGGGGATGTTGCAGATGACAGAGAAAAATACATAATAGGCGGCAACGAAAATGCTGCCGCCTATGAGCTTATTCAATTTGTTGAATACAATTGACACAGATTAGTGAACAGAAATCTTGTAAACCTCAGAATTTGTCTTCACGAAATAGATGCCTGCAACAGGGAGAGAAACCTCGCTCTGTTTGCCGGTGTAGATGAGAGCACCGGTAGCAGAGAAAATCTGGTAATCTTCCTTGATTTGTCCGTCCACGAAGAGAGTGAGATGGTTTGTGTAGAGGTTGAGACCGTCGGAAGTTTCAACTCTTGTTGGAATGCGGTCAGGGATTGGCTCGAAACGTGACTGAAGAGAGTACCAGACTTCGAAAACGCGAGGGTTTTCAGTGTTTCCGTCAGACCATCCTGCGAAATAATAACCCTCATCAGGTATTGCAACGAGGTAAGCAGTCGCACCATGGCAGTAGCGACCCATGCCCTGAACGTGGCCATGCTTGTTGATGAGAAGGCTGTCTGGAACATTCTGGTCGATTGGCTGATCGTAGTCAAGAGTCTGTGCGGTAGCTGTTAACGCTACTGCAAGCATGAGAATTGTAAATAATTTTTTCATTGCGAAAAGTTTTAATGATTTATCGCTGCAAAGGTACGAAAAATATTTGAAATGGAAGATGAAAAATGCAAAAAAATACTCACAAAAAAAATGAAAATAAATTTTTAGATTTATTGTGCTTATGTAAAAAAAAAATTGTAACTTTGCAGCCAAAATGTAACTATATATTTAAAGATGAAAAAAATAACCTATTTAGTCGTTTTGCTGGTTGTCTCCGTGATGGTGAATGCAACCAATGATTCATTGATACACAACATCAATTTCAATGTTGGTGCTGGGTATCATTCTCTGTTATACAGGCCTTTAGATGGTAAGTGGAAAGGTGCTTTTGATGGAATGGTTGGTGTCAATTATCAAGTAATGTTCACAGATTCCTGGGGATTGAGAGTAGGAGCTCAGGTGATGAACAATAGAGCGTCAGCTGTGTACGATTACACGATTGATGCGTCATCTTACGCTCATCCAGGAGTTCTTGACGGTGCCAATTATCATGCTCAGAAGAGTTATGTCAATTGGGCAGAACGCCAGAGACTTCTTTCTATAGATTTGCCAATCCAGGCAATCTACCAGTATTCGTTCAACCAGAACTGGGCATTGAGTGCCGGACTCGGTCTGGATCTGAGTTTTGTTGCACAGAACAAATATTTCACATACGGTGGCCAGTACTCGATGACTGCATACAGCAATGACGTGCCATTGAATCCTGTTCCAGAAGCTGGTTTCGAGACACGCAATTCCGGTTTGACTGGTTCCTACGACAACGTGTTGCCAGTCAATGTGGGCTTGAGCTTTGATCTCGGTGCAAGATACTCGTTCGTAGAGACAGCAGGAATATACTTTGGCATCTACTGCCAGTATGGTTTCGTTAACTATATTAAGGCTACTGACCAGGATATGTTCACTGTTGCTGACAATGGACCAGTCTATAACGGTTCATGGAATTCAAACCGTGTGAATGCCGTCAATCCTCTGCAGGTAGGTGTGAAATTCGGTTTCGACATCAATCTTGGCAAGAGCGAATCTTCTGCTGGCAAGAAGAGAAGACTTGCTCGTGAAAAGGCTGTCGCTGATTCTATTGCTGCCGCAAAACGTGCTAAATTCCTTGCAGACTCTTTGGCTGAGGCTGAAAGATTGCGTCAGGAACAGTTGAGACTCGAACGAGAGAGACTCGAACGAGAGAGACGTGCTAAGGAAGACGCTGCCGAGAGATTGCGTAAGCGCGAACAGTTCATACGTGACTCTATCGCTGCTGCATTTGCTGCTGACTCTATCCGTGTCGCTGCTCTGCAGAAGGAACTTAACCGTCTTGCTGAACAAATCAACCTGAACGTTCACTTCCAGCAGTTCAAGTCAACTCCTATCCTCAACGCTAAGGGTGAGGCGGCAATGAAGGAGTTGTCAGAATTGATGGCTAAGAACTCTGATGTTACACTGAATGTAATCGGACATACCGATGATGTAGGTGAAGAAGAGGCTAACTTGCGTATGGGTCAATTGCGTGCTGATGAGTTCAAACTCGTGATGATTGCCGCAGGCATCCCTGCTAAGCGTCTCGTAACAGACTCTAAGGGCGAGAGTGAACCTATCGCATCCAACGCTACCGCAGCAGGTAAGGCTCTAAACCGTCGTATCCAGCTGAAGCCAACCGCATACGTATCAGATGATGCTGTACGTGAGGCTTTGGAGAGAATGGCTAAGGCTGAGGGTATGAGCGCAGAACAACTCGACAAATACCTTGACCATGGCACAGATACCATGGAAATCAAGCCGTTGTCGAAAACGAAGAGAGAAGAATTAGAGAAGAACGTATATGTAATGCGTCGTCAGGCAGTCTATAGAGGAACAGGTGTCAAGGGTAACGTTACACTTACCAAGATTGGTGACGAGGCTGCTCGTATCGTTCGCTCTATCCTGATTGCTTATCCACACCTTGCTCTTGAGATTATCGGTAATACCGACAATACTGGCAGTCATGAAGCTAACATGATAACAGGCCAGTACAAAGCTGAGCGTTTCCGTGAGACTTTGATTGGTATGGGATTCCCTGCTGACCGTATCTATTGCAACAGTGCCGGTGACACTAAGCCTATCGCTGACAACTCTACCTCTGAGGGACGCGCTAAGAACAAGCGTTTCGAAGTTACTATCATCGAACTTAAGAACAATGCTGATAAAGAGCAGCACATGAAAGAGGATGGCGAGAGAATGCGTGCTATAGAAGACAAGACAAACAAGTAATCAATATTAGCTATATCATGTTATTTGAAGGACTGGCCGTGAGGTCAGTCCTTTTTTATGTGTGAGAAAAATTAAGGCGAAAAATTTGGTGGGGTGGTGAAAAAGTTGTAAATTTGCAAATTAAATTCGGTGTATTATGAATAAACTCCACTTGCATAATTTGGTTGGGTGTCTTGTTGCTTTATTGCTGATGACGCTGAGTTCTTGCTCTACTATCCAAACTGGATTCTTAGCCGCTGACGTAGTGGGATTTAGCGAGAGAGTTGAGACCAGTTACGGGACAAAGAAACATTGCCTGAAAAACCTTGAGGAACAGAAAAACCCATACAATCTGATGACTGACGAAGGCGTTGCAGCCATGACTGCTTACGTCAATAACGAGATACCAAGAGGTAAGAATACGGCTGCCTATTATGCTGTCGAGACTGCTTGTGACCGTATTCGTTACATCCGTCAGCATCAGGCGAGAGGGGACAAGTTCACAAAATACTATATTTTCCTCCTCACTGACGGACTGGACAACAATTCGCCGGAAGCATCAAAAAAGGATTGCGAGACTCTGTTCCGCTTGTCGCCTGAGAAATATCGTGAGCGTCTCCAGCGTAAACTGCGCAAGGCAATGGGGTGGTCGAAAAATGTCTTTGAAGTATATCCAATGCTTTACGAGGGTGACGACATCAAGGCCATACAGACGGCAAACAACCTTGACGATGAAGCATATTACAATTTTCTCCGTTACAGGTTTGAATGTTTCAGATATTCGTCAACAGGCAATGCCCCTCCACTCATTTTCGCATCTGATTTCGAGGAAATCTTCTCGCAGATGAAAGACAAGTTCATCTCTTCGTCATACGAGTTTATGGTGCCAAAGAGCTATCTTGGGAAGCGTATAAAGATGATATTCAAGAGCGAGAAGGGTGACGAGGGTGTAGTGACTGGAGTATTCGTGAAAAAAGGACTGAAATATACACTTGAGGAGTTGGAAATGAGTGGAGTGACAATGAAGATGACAGAACAGTCGTTCCATGACAGTGAGGGCAGCAATGTTGTCTTCCGTATGGAAGAGATGACTCGCGATGGTTTTGCATTCGTTGTGGGTGACGGACCAAAGGATGTCCAGCAATTTTACCAAGAGGATGGTCTTTGGATAGTCAATTCAGAGTATAACACAGAGAAGAATGTCAACATGGACACATATTTTGTTCTTGTGATTGATGGCAGTACCTCTCTCGACGGGCGAAGTGGTGCCACTACCGAATTCGACAAGGAGAAGGAAATGGCTGAGAAGATAATTAACATGGTAATAAATAAGTAATAAGATAACAGTGGGAAAATTCTTTGTAAAATTCAGATATTGGTTATTGGGTCTTACTGTGCTGGCGGGGGCGGTTTGCGGGGTAATGGTGCCCCGTGTGAATGTTAATAACGATTTGTCAAAATATCTGCCTGACGACTCCAGAATGAAGGCTGGCGTTGACATCATAACAGAGGAGTTTGCAGGTTCTGCTTCGCAGGCAACTGGGGCTGACGTGAGGCTGATGTTCAAGAATCTCAGTGAGGCTGACAGCGCAAAGATTGAGGAAGAATTGACAGAAAAGTCTGTGGTGGAGAGTGTTGCTGTCGAGACGAAGAACACGAACAAAGGAAAGTACATTCTCTATTCTTTGATGGTGCAGGATGATGTTGACTTGATAGAATTTGGCAAACAACTCCGAAAAGACTATAAGAACTCCGAGGCTATAGAAACCATTCAAGACAGTGGCGCTGCTGATGCCACAATGCTTGTGGTTGCAGTTTTGATACTGCTTGTGATTCTCTTTGCAATGTGCAAATCATGGATAGAGCCATTGCTTTTCATAGCATCCACGGGTATTGCCGTTGTGCTCAATCTTGGCACTAATGCACTGCTTGAATCAGTATCTGTAACGACACATTCAATTGCAGCTGTGTTGCAACTTGTGCTCTCGATGGACTATTCCATAATTCTGGCTAACAGGTTCCGTCAGGAGAAAGAGTCGGGAGATGACATACGCGAGGCTATGGCTCGTGCTGTCAAACAGGCAACTCCTTCGGTTCTCAGTTCTGCACTCACAACGATAGTCGGTCTGCTGGTACTCATCTTCATGAACCTGAAAATAGGTGCTGATCTTGGAATAGTTCTCGCAAAAGGAGTGATATGCAGCCTTATATGCAACTTCACCGTACTTCCTGCCCTATTGATGATGGTCAGCCGTGGCATTGACAAATCTGCGAAAAAGACTCTCTCATTGCCTATAGGAGGACTCTCTAAATTCGTTTATAAAGGACGTATCGCGCTCTCTGCCATATTCGTTGTCCTGTGCGTGGTTGCATTCATGTTCCGTGGCGACACGAACATAAAGTATTCAAACAAAGGTGTCTCAGAGATAGACAAGATTTTCCCTCAGAAAAACATAACTGTTGTATTGTACGACAGGAAGGACGAGCACTCTGTACTTCAGTTGGCAGATTCGCTTGCAACAGACAGCATGGTGGAGGTGTTCGTCTCGTATCCTTCACTCTTGCAACGTGAATATCAGTGCAACGAGATGATGGGTGCACTTGACGGAATGATGGAGATGGGTAAGGGATTCGTCGACTCTCTCAGTCTCCCTGCACTCACCGATGACATGCTGAGGATTGTATATTACGCAAGTCAGAGCGAGGAGGGCGATAACATGAAGGTTGCTGTCAAAGAGCTGTTCAACTTCGTGCTCGACGAGTCGAAAGACACAACTTCGATGATAGCGGAACATCTTGATGCTGACATGAAGGAGAAATTGGAACTCTTTGCCAAATTTCTTAGCGAGAGCGATGAACCTGCTGAGATTCATCATCACAGAAATCTGCAGCCTGTAGAAGAGCAACCAAAGGTCATTGAACGTATCGTGGAAATTGAGGAGGAGGTTGAAGACTCTGCAGAAGAGGTGTTGGGTAACATTGTTGAGGAGGTTGAGACCATTCCATACAACCGCTTTGAGGATTACGAGAGAATACACACCCCTCTCTATTACGACGAGATGGCAGCATTCATTGGCATGGACGAGAGCCAGACCAAGATGGCCTACAAGATGATGGGTCGTCAGAATCAGACTGTCGAGCCAATTGAGTTCATGCATTACACATGCGACCAGGTACTCAACAAGGCTATGTTCGCAATGATGGCTACCAAGAGCGAGAAGGAACAGGCAAGAGAAGTGCGCAAGATGATGGATGCTGCTGATGCCCGTGGTCCTGTCGTAGCAGAAGAACCCGAAGCAGTGAAAGAAGGTGGAGAGGTGCGCAAAAAGAAGAAAAAGGTGATACGTGTGGAGACTGTAGCTGTTGCGACACCAGAGACTGCCAAGAAACCGCAGAACGACCCAATGGCTCAGAAGATGAAACTGCTCAACCAGATGCTTGACACTACAAACAAATATACCGCGGCTCAGTTGTATAAAAATGTAAGCAAGTTCGGTATGCCTATTGATGCAAGCATGATTGACTTGCTCTATCTTTATTATGGTGCAAACAAGCGTTTCAACGATGAATGGACAATGAGCGTCGAGGATATGATAAGTTTTATCTCTGACTCGGTGATGAATGATGCGAAATTCTCTGCTTTCATTGATGATACAGTGAAGAGTGATTTCTCGAAAGTGCAGGAACAACTGGTATCTGGTCTTGCCATGATGAGGAGCGACAACCATGGCCTGGCTGTCTTGGTGACAAACTATCCATGGGAATCGCCTGAGACATACTCGTTCATCGACAGGGTAAATACTATATGCGACGATATCCTCGACAACGATTACTACATGATAGGTGAGTCCGTGATGTATAGCGAGATGAAGGCTGGCTTTGATGACGAGATTCTGTTCATTACCATACTAACCATAATTTCGATACTGATAATAGTTGCCATATCTTTCAAGTCTATCCTGATACCATTGATATTGGTGATGATAATAATGACGGCGGTATTCATCAATGTTGTGGTGAGTGGTTTCGGAGGTGGGTCGTTGCTCTATGTCGCATACTTGATTGTGCAGAGCATTCTGATGGGAGCGACCATCGACTATGGCATACTCTATGCCAACTGCTATCGCGAGCATCGTGCCGCACTTGGTGTCAAGGAGGCTATCATAGAATCATACCGAAATTCGATAAATACCATACTTACGTCTGGACTTATCATGATTGTGACGCCAGTGATACTCTCGATGACCATCAGCGATGCCACAGTTGCGGAGATTTTGAAGTCAATATCGATAGGTGCACTGGCTTCTGTATTGCTTATATTGTTTGTGCTTCCAGCATTGCTGGCTCTCACTGACAGTGTAATAATAAGAAAAAAGGATATCGTTGATTGATACCCTTTTAACAGCGGAAAGAGAGGGATTCGAACCCCCGGAACAGTTACCCGTTCACCGCATTTCGAGTGCGGCCCGTTCGACCACTCCGGCATCTTTCCGAAATCGGGTGCAAAGGTACAAAGATTTTTTGAATTAGGAATAGTAAAACACAAAAATATTTATAGAATTATGTCAAATTCTTTTTCAAGAAGGCATATCGGTATTACCGAGCGTGATTTGCCTAAGATGTTGGAGGTTGTAGGCGTGAAGAGTCTCGACGAACTCATCGACCAGACCTTGCCAAAAAACATTCGTTTGCCAAAACCAATGGAACTGCCAGAGCCAATGAGCGAGCAGGAGTTCCTTGGACATATCCACGAGTTGGCACAGAAGAACAAGATTGCTGATAACTATATCGGCCTTGGATATTACGGCACTGCCACTCCAGCAGTCATCTTGCGTAACATCTTCGAGAACCCAGTATGGTACACATCATACACTCCATATCAGGCTGAGATTTCACAAGGCCGTCTTGAGGCTTTGCTCAACTTCCAGACCATGACTTCCGACATCACTGGCCTGCCTTTGGCTAACTGCTCACTCCTGGACGAAGCAACAGCAGCTGCCGAAGCTATGACTATGATGATGGCTCTCCGTTCTCGCGACCAGCAGAAGGCAGGTCTCTGCACTCTGTTCGTTGACCAGAACATCTTCCCACAGACTCTTGACGTAATCAAGACTCGTGCTTTGCCACAGGGTGTCAAACTGCTCGTTGGTGATTACAAGACATTCGATTTCTCAACACCTGTGTATGGTGCCATTCTTCAATATCCTGCTGCTGACGGTTCAATCCAGGATTACCGTGCATTCACAGCAAAGGCTCACGAGAACGGCTGCAAGGTTGCAGTTGCTGCTGACCTTATGGCAATGGTGCTGCTCACCCCTCCAGGTGAATGGGGTGCTGACATCTGCTTCGGTACCACACAGCGTTTTGGTATGCCTCTCTATTTCGGTGGTCCTTCTGCTGCTTATTTTGCAACGACCGACGACAACAAGCGTTTCATTCCTGGCCGCCTGATTGGTATCTCAAAGGATGCTAACGGCAAACCTGCCCTCCGTCTTGCCCTCCAGAGCCGCGAGCAGCATATCAAACGTGAGAAAGCACTCTCTAACATCTGTACAGCACAGGCTTTGCCAGCAATCATGTCTGGTTTCTATGCTCTCTATCATGGTAACGATGGTCTCGTAAACATCGCAACAAACATCCATGCAAAGGCTGTCATTCTCGCAAACGAGTTGACCGCTATGGGTTGCAAGCAGTTGAACGAGTATTATTTCGACACTATCCGTCTTGAGTTGCCTGCTGGTAAATCAGCCATGAAACTCAAGGAGATAGCCGAGGCTAACCTTGTCAACTTCCGTTACATGGAGAATGGTGTTGTTGCCATCTCTACAGACGAACTCACTACCGAAGAGGGTATGCTGAAGGTTATGGCTATCTTTGCAAAGGCTCTCGATGCAAAGGTGCCTGAGACAATCAAGGATGTCAAGGTTGAGGCTATCCAGAAAGAGCTCTGCCGTGAGACTCCTGCCCTCCACCACAAGATATTTGAACTCTATCATACAGAGACAGAGATGATGCGTTACATGAAACAGTTGGACCGCAAGGACATCTCTCTGGCTCACACAATGATTTCGTTGGGCTCTTGCACAATGAAGCTCAATGCTGCTGCTGAGATGTTGCCACTTTCATGGCAAGAGTTCACCGGCATTCACCCATTTGCTCCAGAAAGTCAGTGCGAGGGTTACAAAGAACTCATACACAACCTTGAGCAGTATCTCTGCGCTATCACAGGTTTTGCTGGTTGCACGCTCCAGCCAAATTCTGGTGCGGCAGGTGAATACACAGGTCTCCGCACAATCCGCCGCTATCAGGAGGCAAACGGGCAGGGACACCGCAACATCGTCCTCATTCCTGCTTCTGCCCACGGAACAAACCCTGCTTCTGCAGTACAATGCGGTTTCAATGTCGTTGTCACAAAGTGTGACGACCATGGTAACGTAGACGTTGAGGATATCAAGGCACAGGCAGAGGCTCACAAGGACGAACTTGCAGCTCTCATGATTACCTACCCTTCAACTCATGGTATCTTCGAGCCAGAAATCAAGAAGATTTGCGAGATTATCCACGCTAACGGTGGTCAGGTATATATGGACGGTGCCAACATGAACGGTCAGGTAGGTCTGACAAGCCCAGGCTTCATCGGTGCTGACGTTTGCCACCTCAACCTTCACAAGACATTCGCTTCACCTCACGGTGGTGGCGGCCCTGGTGTTGGCCCAATCTGCGTTGCAAAGCACCTCGTAGAGTTCTTGCCTTCACATAATTATATCGACCCTAAGAACCCTAACACAGCAGTTGCTGCTTCACCTTGGGGTTCTGCAGGTATTCTGCCTATCACTTACGGATACATCCGCATGATGGGTGCTGAAGGTCTTGCTGAGGCTACAAAGACTGCCATCCTTTCGGCAAACTACCTGACAAAGCGTCTTGAGAAGACTTACGGTATCGTCTATACCGGCGTTACAGGCCGTGTTGGCCATGAGATGATCATGGACTGCCGTCACCTGAAGACTTACGCAGGCGTTGACGAGAGCGACGTTGCGAAGCGTATGATGGACTTTGGTTTCCATGCTCCTACACTCTCATTCCCTGTTCACGGCACATTGATGGTTGAGCCAACAGAGTCTGAACCACTTGCAGAACTCGACCGCTTCATCGACATGATGAACGTCATCCGCGAGGAGATTGAGGAGGTACATGATGGTCGTGCAGACGCTGAGGACAATGTCTTGAAGAACGCTCCTCACCCAGACTATGTTGTTGCCGCTGACGAATGGAACCACAAGTATGGCCGTGAGAAAGCGGCCTTCCCATTGCCATGGGTTAAGGAGAACAAGTTCTGGATTACCGTAGGTCGTGTTGACAACGGCTTTGGCGACAGAAACCTCGTATGCAACTGCATAGATTAATCTAAAATATCTAGGACTTCTAGATTCTCTAGAAAAAGCTAAAAATCAATGAAAGAACTGGGAACAGAACCTATTGGCAAGCTTCTTAGACAGTATGCCGTACCGTCTATAATTGCCATGACTGCATCATCGCTTTACAACATGGTCGATAGCATATTTATCGGCCATGGTGTAGGGCCGATGGCGTTGGGAGGTCTTGCTGTGACGTTCCCGTTCATGAACCTGGGTGCTGCCTTCGGCGCACTTGTCGGTGTAGGAACCAGCACCCTTATATCTGTAAAATTAGGCCAGAAAGATTATGACACAGCCAAGCGGGTGCTCGGCAATATTGTCACGCTGAACCTGATAATTGGCATAGCTTTCATGACAGTGTCATTGCTCTTTTTGGACAAGATATTGATTTTCTTTGGTGCAAGTGACGTCACTCTCGGTTATGCCCGTGATTACATGAAGATAATCCTCTATGGCAATGTGGTGACGCATATGTATCTTGGTCTGAACACAGCATCGCGTGCTGTCGGAAGGCCAAACCGTGCAATGTGGGCAACAATACTTACCGTAGTGTTGAATGCCATACTTGACCCAATATTCATTTTCGTCTTCGGCTGGGGAATAAAGGGAGCTGCCATAGCAACGGTATCGGCGCAGGTGTTTTCATTGGTATGGCAACTCGTTGAATTCTCCAGCCCTTCGACGGAGATACATTTCGAACGTGACAAGTTCAAACTCGAGAAACATATCGTCAGGAAAGCAATAGCCATTGGCATGTCTCCTTTCATGATGAATGCGGCTGCATGTATAATCGTCATCTTTATCAATAAGGGACTTGGCAAGTACGGGGGAGATTATGCTGTTGCAGCGTATGGCATAGTCAACCGTGTAATTTTTGTCTTTGCCATGATTGTTCTCGGTTTCAACCAGGGAATGCAGCCAATAGCAGGCTATAACTTCGGTGCTCAGAAGATTGACCGTCTCTACGAGGTTCTTCGCAAAACGATAATATGCGGAGTTGCCGTAATGACATTATGTACTATAGTGGGCGAGCTCTTACCTGAGATTACGGTGAGGGCATTTACGTCGGACGAGCGTCTGATAGGCGAGGCTGTCCGTGGTATGAGGATATTGTGTATCATGGGACCATGTATTGGCTTCTCGATGGTGGTTGCAAACTTTTTCCAGAGTATAGGAAAGGCACCTCAGAGCATTTTCCTCTCGCTTACCCGTCAGATAATTTATCTTCTTCCGCAGTTGGTGGTGCTGCCAATGTTTTTCGGAGAGGACGGTATATGGTTTGCCATGCCGTCGTCAGATTTCCTGGCTTTTGTCACCTCTGCCATATTCCTCTGGTATTATCTAAGGAAATTCAGGAGAGAAGGACTGAAGACTGACCTTTGACCTAAGACTTAAGACTTTTAATTATGATATTGACAATTGGACGACAGTTAGGTGCCGGTGGCTTGGAGGTTGGCCGCACGGTGGCAGAACGCACTGGCATGAAATTCTTCGACAAGGAACTGATTGAACAGGCCGCACATCAGTGGGGACTTTCCTCTTCCTGTTTCGCAGGAGCAGACGAGCGCAAACGCTTAGGCTTTGGCTTGTTTGGCATTGGGGCGATGGATAGTGACGAACTTTTCCGTATGCAGAGCGAGACGATCAAACGTCTGGCAGACGAGAATGCCGAGAAAGGAGCCATTTTCATTGGCCGCTGTGCCAATTATGTATTGCGTGAGAGGAACGATGTGAGATCTGTTTTCCTGACAGCAAGCAGCAAGGACAGAATTCGCCGAGTGGTGGAAAGGTTCCGCTGCAACGAGCAGGATGCGCAGGAGATGATGCATCGTATTAATAAGCAGCGTGAGGCTTATTATGATTATTATGCCTCCAAGACATGGGGCAAAGCCTCTACATACCACTTGTGCATCAACACGAGTGAGTTTGGCATAGAGGATACAGTGAAGATGATAATACAAACACTTAAAAAATAGTAATTATGCGTAGAGTAAGGCTCGTAATGATTATGACGATGGTGGCTCTCCTCGGTTTTGGCGAGGCTCTCATCGATGTTTGCAACGCTGCCCCTACAGAGGTCAGCGAAGTCATGAAGAAAAAGAAAAAGAAGAAAAAGAAGAAAAAACAGGTGTCGAAGAAAGATGCCGAGAAGACTACACGCTCAGTGGTAGGCTATCAGTCGCTTGTTAAGGAGAAGACTCCTGAGGAAATCAAGGCAGAGCAGGATAGCCTTGCAAAGGTTCGTGCAGAGTTTCTCCGTACAGACTCTGTATATCTTGCTGTAGAGGTTAAGCCAGAGTTTCCTGGTGGCGAGGCAGCAATGTACGAGTACATCTCTCAGAACCTCCAGTATCCTGACGATGCCTTTGATATGGGTATTCAGGGCTCGGTTGACTGTGCACTTGTCGTACGCAAGGACGGTACAATCACTGACGTAGAGGCAATCTCCGGAGCATGGCCTTCGCTGAAGGAAGAGGCAGTACGCATCATCCAGACAATGCCAAACTGGACTCCTGGAAAACAGGATGGTCAGGATGTTTCCTATCGTCATAGAATACGTATCATGTTCCTCAAGACTGGTAACCTTTCAGGTTATTGATAAATAAACAGGCAGTCGCTGAAATGCGACTGCCTATCTATTTATCAATTATCAATTATCAATTATCAATTCTTTCTGCGTTCAAGCTGACCGTCGAGGGCGTCTATACAGTTGGCAATCGCTTCTTCGAACGAATCGCATACTTTTTCGCTGAAAAGGTCGCCTATGCGCACCTGCGCTTCCTTGTTTTTTGCAGTCTCACGCTTAACCAGCGTCAACTTAATCTGTAATTCGTCGTCATTCTTCAAATGTCTCTCAAAGCGGGAACACTTCTTTGCAATGTAATCATTGAGAGACTTAGCAATCTCAAAATTAACGGCTTGAATGTTTACCTTCATAGTAGTAAAATGTATTAAGTTAACCTATCCCACCAATCAACCCTCCGTATCTGCAAAGGTACGATAAAAAAAACAAATGGCCAAATATTTTATTGGATTTCTTTTAACGAAAAATGAATGTGAAAACTCTTGTCCACGTCCGAAAAAGTTCGTAACTTTGCACTGACATTCGGGGATTTCCTGGATGTCTTGCATTGCCTGAATCAGATGAAGGATCCTGCTGATTTCGACGACTAAAAAATTTATCAGGATCCATTATAACATTCAGATTAACATTATGACTATCAAAAAGTTGTTTTTGGCAAGTTTCGTGCTTGCCGTTTCCCTGTTTGCCAACGCACAACAAGAAGTGCAGGACAATGGGCTTGTAATTGCAAACACTGAACTCAATCTCCTGTATTGTGGTTATGCCAACAAGTTGCAGATTTCGGTTCCTGGATATGCAAGTGCAGACCTTATCGTCAAATCCGAAGGCGCAACTTTCACAAGAGAAGGTGATGTCTGGATTTGCAAGGTTACTGATGCGGCTAAGGAGATTACAGCCAGTGTCTATGCAGACAATGGAGCGAAGTTCATCGGTACCAAGACATTCAAGGTGCATGTGTTACCTAATCCCGGAGCATATATAAAACTTGCAGACGGCACTCTGTGGACTGCAGAAATGGGTGCTATTGACAAGTCTCAGCTTGCAGGTGCTTCCGTTGCTGCCGAATATGGGGCAAATGAATGCCTCGAGGCATCTTTTACTGTTGTCCGTTTTGAAGTAAGCATTGCAGATGGCAAAGGTGGATACATGCGCATCTCTTCTGATGGCAACAAGTTTTCCAAAATGCAAATCGAGGCCATTGACAAACTGAAGCCTGGTACGCATATCGTGTTGACTAATATACACTACGCTGGTGCGAAATCCGGCAAGAACCTGCCTTTCGAACCATTAATTCTTAAATAAAGAGAACTATAAATGATAAAAAGACAGCAGGTCAGTGAAAATGACCTGCTGTCTTTTTTATTGTAGAAACTATTTCCTACTGCTCTTCTTGTTGGCATAACTTGCGATGGCAAGTAGCTTCTGCTCGTCCGAGGTGTATTTATCCAATATCGGGTTGTTGACTGCAAGAGTTTGAACGCTTGAGAAACTCTTTCTGTTTTTGCTATGTTTGCGCACGATGGTCAGTCCGCAGGCACTCCTCACAGTCAGGTTTTATTGCTGCCGTATTATTAAAATTTGTAAAATATAATACCCGACACATTGCCACGTAAAGACAGCGTCGCAACAACAGTGCTGCCGTGACATTGTCGCGGTGACACAGAAATACCCAAAAACCACTCACGAAAGTCTCATTGAAGATGGGACCATGATGGGAGGTGGATGGGAGGTGGATGGGACATACAGTTATGCCGTGACATTTTCGTGGAAGTCGCGCTCACTTGCTGTGCTGATCTGATTTGAAGCTGTCGTACTGTGTTAAAACAATTAACATTTAGGGCTTTGACATAGCTAAAATCCGCCATGTTTTCCAGTTCCGCTGAGGATATTACATGGTTGAATCTATTTACTATGAGACCTTAAAACTAATTGCAATTAGGTGAAAACTGAACATAACTTATTGCAATCAATCAAAATGCGTTTTCTGAGTTTTTGCAAAAGATGGCAAAAATCTTTGTCTTGAAAAAACATCTGATGTCTTTTTTTTTTGCAAATAAAAAACGCAATCTCCAACTGTCATTCCCTACTTGAAGGTTCTGGAAAACCCGCTTAATAAGAATGACAACGTAGCCTGCGCCGATATGTATAACCGCACTCCGAAGAGTGCATGAATATACATACTCCGCAGGCATTCATTGATACATCTTATTTCGGATTAAGCAAAATTTTCCAGATTTTCAAGTACCGAAACAAGCGTCAATAAACGCCTAATAATATGTCTGCTCCCCTACCCCGAATGAGACATTCCCAATGGCGCAGGATTGCGGTTGCAAAGGTAGATATAATTTCCGACTTGGCCAAATGTTTCGGAAAGTTTTTTTGATTCTTGTTTTTTTTGAAGTCGGATTATCTCTTATCATCACAGCAGTATTACTCGAAGGAACGGAACAATATCGGCATCTAACTGCGGTTGCTTGGTAACGGTTATTTTGAAATTATGCTTGATACCGCATATAGAGGAAATATATTCACGTGACGTACTGTTCCTTCAGCTTTTTCATCTACGTATTCTATTTTTCCATAGTTTTCCAGCGAACACCGAATAGCCTGCGTAGATTTCTTTTCCCTCATGAATTCCCATAGACTTTTCATTCCTCCCTGTACTCCGGCCTTAACTTCAACAGGCATCACATTTCCACCGCACGGTATCACATAATCAATCTCTGCCAACGAATTTCTTGCTTGTCTGACCCAATAGAATAGATCCATTCGTATATTTGTGGCTGTATAATGAAGGTACTCTAATCCAAACAGCATTTCGGCTATGCTGCCCTTGTTTACTAAGTCAGCTGCCCTTGATGTCAATATGTGTGTCGTTATTCCACGGGTATCGCCAGTATTCATTGATTCAAGCCTCAGCATCAATCCTGTATCCATTAGCAGCATCTTTCTTGTCTTAGTGTTGCAACTCCCTCCGAGTGGCAGACCGTTGCTGTCGCTATGAGTGACGGGTATTATCAATCCTGCTTTTATCAGCATTTCCAATGCTCCTCTCACTTCAGTTGCCTTGTATTCACCTGGCACCTGTGCATAGACGAATTTGCTGCCAGCTTGTGTTGCCACGCTTCCGAGTGTATCCCTTAGCAACTTGGAATTTACCACTTTCTTGTATTTGGGGAAATCATCTTCGTAGCCGCTCAGAATGTCGTCCTGCATCTGCTGACATTGAAGGAAATCATGCGTTTCAACCCATTTTTTCACACACTCCGGCATTCCTCCTACCAAAATGAATATCCTCAGATACTCTATCAGTTTCTCGTGAAGCATTTCGTCTAAGGGATTGGATGGTGATGCTTTGTCTCGTCTATCCATTAGCATCATTGCTCCATTTGCCATCAAAAATTCATCAAAGGTCATCGGATACATAAAGAGCGACCGAATTCTTCCCACACCAAATGTTGGCAATTCTTCCAATGCAAATTCCAACAGTGACCCTGCTGCCACCACATGCAGATCCGGCATGTCTTCTTTGAAAAATCTCAGTGCCATTATTGCCTTTGGGCAGAATTGTATCTCGTCGAGGAAGAGCAATGTCTTTCCAGGCGTTATCTCTTTTTCGCTCATAGCTGCCATCAATGGAATGATACGCTTTACATCCAGATCTTTATCGAACAGCGTCCTATATATCGGCTGCTTCTCGAAATTAATTTCCAGATAGACTTCAAAACGCTCTCCAAGATGCCTTATGGCCGTGGATTTTCCTACTTGCCGTGCACCTCTGAGCAGTAATGGTTTATGCTCCTTGGCCTGTGCCCATTCTAACAGTTCTTTGTCTGCAATTCTTTTATAATACATAATATGGTTGTATTCAAATATCTATGCTTATATCATGACAAAACCAAACATATAATATGTGGTATTACGACAAAATCCAAACATATAATAAGTCAATGTCTGACAAAATCCAAACATATAATCTGGTCTGCAAAGGTAGATATAATTTCTGACATGGACAAATGTTTCTGAAAGTTTTTTTTTGAGGGCTTTGTAATTGAAGCTTTTCTTCAGTAATAATGATATCTATAGGCCTAATAAACAAGCAGCCGCTTTTGAGCGGCTGCTTGTTTATTAATTATCAATCATCAATTCTTTCTGCGTTCCAACCGGCTGTCTAATGCATCAATACAGTTTGCAATAGCTTCTTCGAACGAATCACATACTTTTTCAGCGAAAAGATCACCTACACGTACCTGTGCTTCCTTGTTCATAGCAGTCTCACGCTTTACAAGCGTCAACTTTATCTGCAATTCATCATCATTCTTTAAGTGTCTCTCAAAACGAGAAGTCTTCTTCGCAATGTAGTCGTTGAGAGGCTTAGCAATCTCAAAATTAACGGCTTGAATGTTTACCTTCATAGTAGTAAAATGTATTAAGTTAACCTATCCCACACATCATCCCTCCGTGAATGCAAAGGTACGGTATTTTTTTGAGTTG
Source organism: Candidatus Aphodosoma sp. (assembly GCA_045600865.1). Taxonomy (GTDB): domain Bacteria; phylum Bacteroidota; class Bacteroidia; order Bacteroidales; family Paludibacteraceae; genus Aphodosoma. The sequence continues at coordinate 22,997 of JAZRYS010000003.1, read as the reverse complement.
TGCGACAAGACTTGTCTTTCCGATACGTCTCCTGCCAATTATTACTGTGAACCGTGAGTGGTCTTCAAACGATTGCTGAGTCATCATTCTGAGACGTGTCAATTCAACGTCTCTGCCATAGAATTTCTTCATACCTGTGCTTTGTAATGGCTGTTATTGTAACGGCCATAATATTTCGCTGCAAAGGTAGATATAATTTCTGACCTGGACAAATGTTTCTGAAAGTTTTTTTGAGGACATTGTAATTGATGTTTTTTCTGCCATTAAGTGTCCACTTTTCGTGGAAAAACAGGTTCTGAGGAGTCTTGGAACCCTCTTGAACCTGCTTTCTATAAATATGTGGTACTTTTACCCCTTACAGTTTTGGACCTGCAGCAACAAGTGCCTTGCCGAGGTCGTTGCCCTCGAACTTATGGAAGTTGTTGACGAAGCGTGTTGCGAGGTCTTTTGCCTTCTCCTCCCACTTGCAGGCACAGTCGTAAGTGTCGCGAGGGTCGAGAATCTTGGTGTCAACTCCTGGCAACTCTGTAGGAACGACAAAGTTGAACATAGGAATGGTCTTTGTAGGAGCCTTGTCGATTGAACCATCGAGAATTGCGTCGATTATGCCGCGGGTATCCTTGATGGAAATACGTTTGCCTGTGCCGTTCCAGCCTGTGTTTACGAGGTATGCAGTAGCACCAGACTGTTTCATGCGCTTGACGAGTTCCTCGCCATATTTCGTTGGGTGCAACGAGAGGAATGCTGCACCGAAGCAAGCAGAGAATGTTGGAGTAGGCTCAGTGATGCCACGCTCTGTGCCGGCAAGCTTAGCTGTGAAGCCAGAGAGGAAGTAGTACTGAGTCTGTTCTGGGCTGAGAATAGATACTGGAGGCAATACACCGAATGCGTCTGCCGAGAGGAAGATGACCTTGCGTGCTGCAGGTGCCTTGCTGACGGGCTTTACTATGTTCTCGATGTGATAGATTGGGTAAGATACGCGAGTGTTCTCTGTCACGCTCTTGTCGGCGAAATCTATCTTGCCGTCAGCGTCAACAGTTACGTTTTCGAGCAATGCGTCACGACGTATTGCATTATAGATGTCTGGCTCGCTCTCCTTGTCGAGGTTGATGACCTTAGCATAGCAGCCACCCTCGAAGTTGAAGATGCCGTCGTCGTCCCAGCCATGCTCGTCGTCGCCGATGAGTGCGCGCTTAGGGTCGGTCGAAAGAGTAGTCTTGCCTGTGCCAGAGAGGCCGAAGAATATTGCAGTCTCGCCCTTTGAGTTGGTGTTTGCAGAGCAGTGCATTGCAGCAATGCCTTTCAATGGCAAGAGGTAGTTCATGATAGAGAACATGCCTTTTTTCATCTCACCGCCATACCAGGTGTTGATGATTACCTGCTCGCGGCTTGTGAGGTTGAAGACAACGGCTGTCTCGGTGTTGTGGCCGAGTTCCTTGTAGTTCTCAACCTTAGCTTTTGATGCTGTATATACTGTGAAGTCTGGCTCGCCGAAGTTCTTGAGTTCCTCGTCTGTAGGGCGGATGAACATGTTGCGAACGAAGTGTGCCTGCCAAGCAACCTCCATGATGAAACGCACTTTGAGACGTGTTGAAGGGTTTGCTCCGCAGAATGCGTCAACGACGAAGAGGCGTTTGCCTGATAGTTCATCGACTGCTATCTTCTTGAGAGCATCCCATGTTGCAGGGGTGACAGGTTTGTTGTCGTTCTTGTAAGCATCTGAAGTCCACCATACTGTGTTGCGTGACGTGTCGTCCATTACGAAGAACTTGTCCTTAGGCGAACGGCCGGTGTAGATGCCAGTCATTACATTGACTGCACCGAGTTCGGTTACCGTACCCTTCTCATAGCCAGTGAGACCTGGTTTTGTTTCTTCGGCATAGAGTGTGTCGTAAGAAGGGTTGTAGAGAATTTCCTTGACATCAACGATGCCATACTTTTTCAAATCTACCATGATATGAGTGTTTTTATTACATGTTTGGGACAATAAGTTTATATCCTTTTCCGTGGATGTTTATTATCTCGACATTAGGATCTGCACGCAGGATTTTGCGGAGTTTTGTGATATACACATCCATTGAACGGGCATTGAAGTAGTTGTCTTCAATCCAGATGGTTTTGAGCGCATAGTTACGTTCCAAAATGGTATTGGCGTTTTGAACGAGCAGCAGGAGCAGTTCAGACTCTTTGGTCGTCAACTTGGTGGTGCCATCCTTGTATGTGAGTGTCTGCTTCTGAGAGTCGAAAGTGAGTTCGCCGAGACGGAATTCTGTGGTGTTTTTGAATTTCTTGCCAGTGATGCGACGAAGTATGGCCTCGATTCGGAAGAGCATCTCTTCCATTGAGAAAGGCTTGGTAATGTAGTCGTCTGCTCCAATTTTGAATCCTTCCAAGACATCTTCTTTGAGCGACTTGGCAGTGAGGAAAATGATAGGGACAGTGCTGTTGGCCTTGCGAATTTCGGCGGCAAGAGTGAAACCGTCTTTCTTTGGCATCATGACGTCAAGAATGCAGAGATCGTAACGATCATTCATGAAAGCATTGTAGCCTGTCTCGCCGTCTGGCATAAGTGTTACATCATAATCTTTCGCCATGAGATACTCACGGAGAAGCATACCGAGGTTTTCGTCATCCTCGCAGAGTAGAAGTTTTGATTTTTCCATTTCGTTTATTCAGTGTAAATTGGTAAATCTATTGTAAAAAGTGTTCCTATACCAGTTTCGGACTTGACATGTATGTGCCCGTGGTGACGCTTTACCATGTTTGAAACGTATGCAAGGCCAAGTCCGAATCCTTTGATGTCGTGAATGTCGCCTGTAGGGACACGGTAATATTTATCAAAAATATATGGCAGATATTGCTTGTCAATGCCAATACCATTATCAAGGATATCAATGAAGAGCTGATTGCCTTCATTGTATGTGCGTACTTCCAAAATCAAATTGCGGTGAGGGGATGCGTATTTTATGGCATTGTCCATCAGATTGAAGATGATGTTGGTCAGGTGAGTCTCGTCGCCCACGATGATGTATTCGTCCGCTTCGAGCGAAAGCCGGATTTCTCCTTTGTGGCTTTCGGCTTTGACCAGCAGACTGTTTCGTGCTGATTGAATTATGTCGTGGACATCCAGTGGTGAAGGAGTTGCGATTCCGTCTCTGTGTTCGAGCACGGAGGTTTCCAATACACTGTCAATAAGCAATACAAGTCGTTTGGATTCATTCTCGATTGTCTCGCACATGCGGGTTGACATCTCTTTGGATTTGACCACCGACGGGTCGCTAAGCATCTGTGCAGCTAATGATATTGAGGCAACGGGAGTCTTCAACTCATGTGTCATGTTGCGGACGAAATCGTTTTGAATATCGGAAAGGTGGCGCTGACGCACCAGATAGACGATGGTCGAAATGCACAGAATGATGAGAATTGATGAAGCCAGCAAAAATGGAGACATGATACCCATGTAGGTGGTGAGGTAGGATTTCTTTTTTGGGAAAAAGATAATCATATCGTAGGAATCGCCAGACTCGTCATGAGAATACGTTCGTCCGGAATAACATCTTTCGTCGTTTAAGTCGAATGGCTTTTCTCCTAAATTCATGAGCTTGCCAGTTCTGTTGCAACGCACCGCAAAAGAGAAATCCATGTAAATCTTGTTGTCGTGGAGGCTTTTTGTCAAAGTGTTGCGGATGAAGTCGCAACCTACGCGCTTGCCGATGTGCTCTGACGAATGACGGGAATATTTGCGGACAAAGACGGCATACATCAGGTTGCGGTTTGCCTCTATGTTTTTTTGCAGTCTTTGCTTTTCGTCTTGTGAAATGGTGGAGATGTCGGTGCCTTTTATTTCCTTCTCGTATTTTTCGGAGAACAGGTAGATTTCCTGCATGGAGTAGACATTGTTTGCGTTGATGATCTGTTTTGCCCGTTCTGCTGCTGGAGTATTGCCTTTAGCAATCTCATGGACAATCTCGACTATTTCTTTTTCCTCTATAGCATTGGCTGTCTGGGTAATAGCACGGTGGACATAGAGTTCGAATTGCTTCTCGAACATTTTTGCCGTCCGGATATAATAGACTATTTGTATTGCCATAAGCACTACAAATGCAATAACCATGGAGAGGATTAATAGGTTAAGCCAACATTTCTTTTTTGATAGTTCCATTTCGGGTGCAAAGTTAGAAATTTTTATGTTAACAGCAACAGGAATTAACTATTTTAACAAATGGCTATTTGCAAAACAATATAATTGTGAATGTCAGGCCTTAAACGTATAGAATTTTTGCATAACGAATGAAAAAGCAACAGTTATGAACGTTGTCAGCATTTTCGAAGGTGTAGGATAAAAGCCGCAGAAGTCAACGAAAAGCTTAAGACAGACGAAGTTTATGAGTAGATTGGCGAGTACTACCGAGATGTATCGTATCAGTTGTTTGCTTCCTCGGATAGTGGATTCTTTGAAGCTTATATGTTTGGCCAACCAGAAGCCAGTCAGAAGCGTAATGGGGAAAACAACGATTAATGATGCTATGTGCGGGGATATGGTGACAAAGTTCAAATCGAGGTTGTTATGGCGGAAGACAAAGTTGTAGCAGATGAAGTAAAGAACCCAGTCGAGTGCCATGTTTGCGCAGCCAGATACTCCGTATCTGAAGAGCTGCTCTGGGATTAGCTTGCGGAATGGCTGATAGAAAAAATCTATTATATTGAGCAATAAAGTTTGTAATGTCATATTTTCACATTTTTGTTTGGCTATGTGCAATAAAAATCGTACCTTTGCAGTCCGAAATTTTCGGACTGCAAAGGTACGAATAATTTTTGATATAGTGGAGGTTAAAGCAAAAAAATATTTGGGACAGCACTTTTTGGCAGACGAGAAAGTGGCTCGCGCAATAGCAGAGTCCCTTCCGACTGGCACTGGAATGCGTGTGCTGGAGGTTGGCCCAGGCATGGGTGTGCTGACCAAATACCTCTGCGAATTGCATGGTTCAAGGCTTATGGCAGTGGAAGTTGACGCTGAAAGCGTGGACTATCTGCGCCAGAATTTGCCTGATGTCAACGTCGTATTCGGGGATTTCCTGAAACTTGACATTAATCAATATTTCGGCAATGAGAATTTCATGGTGATAGGCAATTATCCATACAATATATCCTCTCAGATATTTTTCCGTGTACTTGAGATGCGCGACCGTATCCCTGTGTGCAGTGGCATGATACAGAAAGAGGTGGCGGAACGCATTGCAGCCAAGCCAGGCAGCAAGACATACGGAATAACCTCAGTGCTGTTGCAGGCATTTTACAACATAGAATACCTTATGACTGTCCACGAGAATGTGTTCAATCCTCCGCCTAAAGTCAAGAGCGCAGTCATAAGAATGACCAGAAATGGCGTGCAGTCTCTAGGCTGCGACGAGGCTCTGTTTATCAGGATAGTGAAGACTGCCTTCAATCAGCGTCGTAAGACCATGAGAAATTCACTCAAACCAATGCTGACTGAAGCGATGATGAATGCTGATATATTCAATCGACGACCGGAAACCCTCACCGTTGGTGAGTTTGTGGAGTTAACAAACATGATTTCCAAATGTTAATTGAATGGTTAGACAATGTCGGAATTAAGAATATTTTACAAAGAGGCATCCAGGATAAAGATAACGCGGTCGATGTCAATATTGCGCGACGTGGCTCAGGCCGATTTGCTTTGGATAGACCTCAATGATGTGGCTGATGGTGTGGAGGACGAACTGGAGCAGTTCCTCAAGATATATATCCAGGAAGAGGAGGAGATGGAGGAAATCGAGATGTCGTCTCGTTACATGGAAACAGAGGACAGCGTTGTGGCTAACTCTAATTTCCTGCTGGACAATTTTGAGGAGGAGACAGTTTCCTTCATAATGAAGAATAACATTCTCGTGACTGTGCACGATGCGATACTGCCGTCGTTTAACGAGACGGCAAAGAAACTCTTTGCCAGTCCAAAGAACTATACTTCTGGTTACCATGTGCTGGCTGCCTTGCTGGAGACCCGTGTTGATTATGATGCAGATATGATTGAGAACATGACACGGAAGGTCACTGACCTGTCCAACAAACTGAAGGATGAGGATGATGCCAGCGATGACATACTGATTGAAATCAAGGAACTGCAGGAAAAGACGATGCTCATACGGGAGAATATCGTTGACCGTAGCAGGGTGGTGTCGAACTTGTTGAGATGCGAACTTTTCCCATCTGATGCAAAAGCAAGACTCAACATCATCATAAAGGATATAAATTCCCTGTTCGAGCATACACGGTTCTCGTTCGACCGTCTGGAATATCTGCAGGATACTTTTCTTGGTCTGGTTAATATCCAGCAGAACAAGATAATGAAGATTTTCACCGTGGTCAGCATTGTCTTTCTGCCTCCAACGCTTGTGGCGAGCATGTACGGAATGAACTTTGCATGGATGCCAGGACTGGACTCTCAGTTCGGATGGATGATAGCAATGGGGCTTATGATTTTTATGGTTTGTCTGATTTTAATGATATTTAAAGTAAAAAAACTTTTATGAGAAAGATTTTGTTAGCGCTCTGTGCGCTAATGCTCTGTGTGATGACAAGGGCGGAGGAGTTGGCAAATCCCGAAATGACAGAGGATAGTGTGCCAGCAAAGGCTGAAAAGAAACAGCAGCCAATTCAGGTTAAGTTTGAATTGCGTATGGACTGGGAAGGCGCAACGGTGCTTAAGGGCTCAGACAAGACTACGGCAGAAAATTTTGAGTCTGGAATTGGTGGCAAATATCTGGATTTCCATCTTAATGGTTATATAACAGATGGCTTGTCTTATCATTATCGTCAGCGTCTGAACAGGGCAAACGTCATATTTGATGGTGAAGGTAAGGGCAAGAACTGGTTTTTCAAGAGTATAGACAAAGCATTTTTTACTTACGAATTCAATCCAAGGTGGAGTATTTCTGCAGGTAAGGCACCTCTGAGTTTCGGTGGTTGGGAATACGATGCTCCTCCAATCGACCTCTTCATGACATCCCAGTATTGGGACAACATCTACTGTTTCCAGTTCATGGCTCGCGGACAGTATAATACAAAGGATGGCAAGAACTCTCTGATAGCAGAGGTGGGTAACTCTATATTTACTCCAGAAGGTAAGATGTTCGGAGGTCTCTATTCTTACTCCCTGCTGTGGTATGGCCGCTACAACGTGTTCAACTCTGCATATTCCGTAAACGTTGAGGAGTACGAGCGTGGCAAGATGCTCTATCATGTGGCATTGGGTAATCAGTTCAAGGCTGGTCCTATGACAATAGAGGCAGACCTTATCTGGCGTTATGCGGGAAAAGGCAAGGCATTTGATGATTTCTCTGTTGTCGGAAAAGTTATAGGCAACTGCAATGGCTGGGCAAATGTATTTGGCAAGGTGGGTTACGAGCGTAACTTCTCAAACGACTTTAACTATACTGTTGCTTACGGAAAGCAGAGCATATATTATGGAGTCGGCGCAGAGATTTTCCCTGTCAAGAAAAAGGATGTCTTTAGGATTCATGCCTTCCTGAGGAACTATGTCATGTGTAATCAGGACGAGAAGTTTGCTGATTCTATTGATAACAAACTCCAGTTTGCCATAGGTGCAACAGTAAGGCTTGTTGCATTCGAAAGAAAATAAGTCTGATTATGAAAACGGCACTGATACAACAGGCAATATCAACTGACATAGAGGCGAACAAGAGGATGCTTGCTTCTGAGATTAAGGCTGCAGCTCTTGATGGTGCAGAGCTTGTCGTGTTGCAGGAACTGCATAACACGCCATATTTCTGTCAGGTTGAAGATGTGCGCAACTTTGACCTTGCAGAAACTATCCCAGGACCTTCAACAGAGTTCTATGGTTCAGTTGCAAAAGAGAACAATGTGGTGCTTGTGACATCGCTTTTCGAACGTCGCGCAGCAGGACTTTATCACAATACTGCTGTTGTATTTGAGAAAGACGGTTCTATCGCCGGTCGTTACCGTAAGATGCACATACCTGACGACCCTGCCTATTACGAGAAATTCTATTTCACCCCAGGTGACTTGGGATTCAAGCCTATCGACACATCTGTCGGACGGCTTGGCGTTATGGTATGCTGGGATCAGTGGTATCCCGAAGCTGCAAGACTTATGGCTCTTGCTGGAGCAGAGGTGCTGATATATCCTACAGCTATTGGTTATGAGAGCAGTGATGCCAATGAAGAGCAGCAACGCCAACGTATGGCATGGCAGACTGTGCAGCGTGGACACGCAGTGGCAAATGGCATACCTGTCATTGCGGTTAACCGTGTTGGCCATGAAGTTGACCCTTCTGGACAGACAAATGGCATTCAGTTCTGGGGAATGAGTTTCGTGGCTGGTTCTCAAGGTGAACTGCTTGCCGAAGCGGATGACAAGCCTTGCAGGGTGTTTGTTGACATTGACCTTAGACATTCCGAGAATGTGAGAAGGTGGTGGCCTTTCCTTCGCGACCGCCGCATCGATGAATACGGAGATATTACTAAACGTTTCCTGAAATGAAAAAGCTATCTGTAATCGCAGTGTTCGCAGTAATGTGCTTTGCTGTAACTGCCCAGACAATGACCGAGAATGAGATAATGCAGTCCATTGTCCGTATGCAGTCCAGATATCCCCGTATAACGCTTTGCGATATATATAAGAGTTTCTTTCAGGACCGCTTTGGACCGGGACACATCATAGAAAGTAAAGAAAAATCGGCAAACTACCTCATTAAGGAACTGGAGCGTACAGACAGTATGAGCGTGAGGATAGAACCTACCGGTGCCGCAGGCAATTTCGTGCGTGTGGATGTGTTTTATATAAAAGAGGGGACGGTGAGTATGGATTTCTATTTAGATTGCCTGATTCGTTCTGTGGTGGTTGTGGATAGCGCAAGAGTAGAGCAATGGCTGAAAGACTGGATTTTTATGCAACAGGTGATAGAAAGGAATGGCATAAAGATAGAAAACTACGAAAAGGATAAGATTTTCATCAACGAGCGGATAGCAAACGGTATTTACGAGATGAATCATTCTCGGCTTTTCAACGAGTTGTATCATCCGCATTACCGGATAATTCGTCGTGATATATGGGAAAATGAATTGAAACCATTAATAAAATAATGTTATTATGAAAAAAGCGTTTTTGGTATTAGTATTGTCTGTTATGGCAATTGCAGCAGCAGTGGCTCAGCCACGTGCTATTGGTGGTCGTTTAGGCTACGGTATTGATTTTTCTTATCAGCATCAGTTGGGAGCTAACAAGATTCATCTTGATGTCGGTGTCCCATTCTTCAACGGTATTCATGGTGTATGTACCTACGACTGGATTAATCCAGGAGGAACAGATGTGCCTTGGTCTCATGCAGGTCAGTGGAACTGGTATGTTGGTGTTGGTGCTGGTGTAGGTTATCACGGATTCTTTAATAATGCAGCAAACAACAATGTAGGAAGTCTGTCTGCCGGTGTTGCTGGTCGTATCGGAATTGAGTATCGCTGCCCATTCCCTATGACAGTGGCTATTGACTGGCGTCCAGTCTTTGGTATCGTTTCAGATTTCCATGATCATGTTGGATGGTATCAGGGTGGTCTCTACCATGTAGGCCTTTCACTCTACTACAATTTCTAATTCTTTCTCAAGGTTTAGTTCCTTGAGGGGAATCATTACGAAATCTCTTAGATGGGCACGCGGATGTGGCAATATGAGCCGAGGCGTGTCCATCTTTATTTTGTCATAATCGATTATGTCGATGTCGATTATGCGGTCGTGATAGACCCCGTTCACGCTTTTTTCTGTGCGTCCCATCTCACGTTCAATTCTCTGTGTTGCATCAAGAAGTTCAAGAGGAGGCAGTGATGTCTCAATTACAATGACCATGTTCAAGAAAGGATTCTCGGATTTAAATCCCCATGGCTCTGTCTCTATCATTGATGATTGTCTGGTGATTTCTGCGAAGGCAGAGATACGTCTCAAGGCTTCTTTTAGATTTTTCTTTTTGTCGCCTATGTTTGTTCCCAAAGATAATATTATCATAACTGGAAAATTCAGAGAATATAGAATATCTAAAAATAAAAAACAAGGCAAGCCATTGCTTAAAAGCGGTTTGCCTTGTTTTTTCTGTTTGATGGTGGTGAATTAGTGCTTGATTCCAGCCTTGTAAGCAGCAGCATCCATAAGGTTGTTGAGATCAGCTGCGTCAGCAATCTTGATGCGAATCATCCAACCCTCACCGTATGGGTCATTGTTGACCAATGCAGGGTCGTCCTCAAGCTTTGCGTTAACTTCGAGAACCTCACCGGCAACTGGCATGTGGAGGTCAGCAACAGTCTTGACAGCCTCTACAGAGCCGAAAACCTCGTCCTTGGCGAGAGTCTCGCCTTCAGTCTGAACATCGAGGAAGATAATCTCGCCGAGCTCGCTCTGGGCATAGTCTGTGATACCAATGAATGCCTCGTCGCCTTCAACGCGGATCCACTCATCATCTTTAGAATACTTCAAATTAGATGGAAAGTTCATAATTTTATAAATTTATTATTGTTGATTTTTTGCGGTGCAAAGGTACGAATTATTTTTGACATACGGCATATTTTTTCCTAATTAGTTACACGAATGTTATAACCGCTTATAGTAGTGGTGTATTTGCGCATCGGATATTGTGCTGGAGACTTGGTTGGTTGCCCAGAACCGAAGCCTATGTCGTATTCAGAACCACATTCCTTGCAGGTGGCAACGCCAGCCATTGATGGTTCAACAATGATTTCGCGTTTGCATTCGTGTGGACAGCAGATGTCGTAGGCATAGAATCTGTCATCGAAGCCATGAAATATTACGACACCACTGAACCCTATGTAGTCACCATATCTGCGTGGTTCATTAATCACAAAGAAGCCTCCTTGGGTTTCCAGTATCGGTGCGTCAATCATAATGTTGATGTCAAGGTTGACCCTGTATTTGGGCACTGGGGAATCAACATTGATTTGCGTCTTTTTGCATGAAACGAGCAACAGTAATGCGACAATGAGTGCTGATGTTTTTCTCATAGCATGGAGATAAGTTTTTCCAGGGCCATGCCATGTGAGCCTTTTATCAGGATAGTTGCATCGGCTATAGGGTTGCGTTGCAGCATCTGTTCGAGCTCTTCGCGTGTCGCGAAATGTTGTATCTTCTCATACGAATGGTGAATGTCTTTAAGTGCTGCCTCGAACTCATGGCCTACCAATAAGATTTTGTCAATCCGTAGGTTGCGAAGCATTTCAACAATAGTGCGATGCTCCGATACGGACTCGCTGCCTAATTCCAACATGTCACCCAGGATTGCCACTTTGAACAATTTGGTACAGTCAAGGCGGCTGAAATTGCGTAAGGCGGCTGTCATGCTTGTAGGATTGGCGTTGTACGCATCCATAATCAAAGTGTTTTTTGCTGTATTAGTTATTTGAGAACGGTTGTTTGAAGGCGTATACTCGCTGATTGCCTGGTGCATGTCGCTTAATGCGACCTTGAAATGTTCTCCGATGGTGAGTGCCGCCACGATGTTCTCGTAATTGTAGTCGCCACAGATATGAGTCGCCACAGTTCCGCCTTGCCAACGGTATGTCAGCATTGTCTTGCCAGGAATCATTGAAATGGAAGAGTCGTCGTATTCAACAATGTTTTCATAGCCTTTCAGTGCTGTCATGAGAAATTGGTTCTCTTGATTTACGAACACTTTGCCATTGCATTTTTCCAAGTGGCGGTAAAGTTCGCTCTTGGTCTTGATGACACCCATGAAGTTGCCAAATCCTTTCAGGTGAGCCTTTCCGACATTGGTGATAAGACCATGGCTTGGATTGGCTATGCTGCACAGCGTTGCTATTTCTCCTGGGTGGTTTGCACCCATCTCGATGATTGCTATGTCGTGGTTATGGTGCATGTTGAGTAGTGTCAGAGGCACACCGATATGGTTGTTCAGGTTGCCTTGGGTGCAAAGCACATTGTATTTGCGTCGTAGGACGGCATTTGTAAGTTCCTTGGTGGTTGTCTTGCCGTTTGTGCCAGTGATGGCAATGACAGGAATGTTAAATTTAGAACGATGATAGCGTGCAAGATCCTGAAGTGTGGTGAGTGTGTCATCAACTTGAATCAGACGTTCGTCTGTTCCAACCATTCTGTCGACAATTGCGTATGAACAGCCTTTTTCCAAAGCGGTTGTCGCATAATTGTTCCCATCAAATGTTGCTCCTTTCAGAGCGAAGAAAATCGAGCCTTTTGGACAGTTGCGGCTGTCTGTGGTCACACCGGCAGAACCAATGAACAGGTCGTGTAGTTCCTTGATAGTCATGATGTTTATAAACTTAGTTCCAGTTGAACAAGTGGTATTAGCATTTCTTCCATCGAAATGCCACCATGCTGGAATGTGTCTTTATAGTATGTTACATAATAGTTGTAGTTGTTTGGGTAGGCCAGAAAGCTCTTGCCTGTGGCAAAGATGTATGTCGAACTGAGATTAGGCATTGGCAGTCCTATCTCTTCTGGCTTTTTTATCTCGAAGATTTCCTTCAGTTCTTTCCTGTCGTAGTTGATCGACTTCCCGACCTTGTATCTCAGAGATACAGAGGTATTGCGGTCACCGATAACTTTCAGAGCATGGTCAACTTGCGTCGTCCCGTGATCGGTTGTGACAATTATCTTGTAGCCCTTGCCACCCATGACTTTGAGCATTTCTATCAGGCCAGATCTCTGTACCCAGTCTTGTGTCAGTTTTCGGTATGCTGCTTCGGACGAGGCGAGTTCGCGTATCATCTTGTTGTCTGTGCGGGCATGTGAGAGCATATCTACAAAATTCACGACTGCCACGCATAACTCAGCTCCTGAACGTCTCAGGTTATGGCTTGCCTGCTCAATTGATGCGGAATTGCCGCATTTCTGGTACGAGACCTTGACCTCTCGACCATTGCGGCGAAGCTGCTCCACCAGCATTTCAAACTCATGCAGATTCTTTCCCTCTTCCTCAACCTCCTCGACCCACCAGTCTGGATAGCGTTTTGCAATCTGCAGTGGTGTCAACCCTGCAAAAATGGCATTTCTTGCATATTGGGTGGCGGTTGGCAATATGCTGCAATACAACTCGTTCTGGATGATGGTGAAGGACTTGCCTAACAAATTCTGGATGACTGACCATTGGTCATAGCGCATGTTGTCAATGACAACCATAAGCACTTTCTCTCCCTTGTCCAGCAAAGGGAAGATACGCTTGCGCACAATATCCCAACTGAGCATGGGAGCGTCATCTCCGCCTTTCATCCATTGAATGTAGTTGTTTCTGACGAATTTCTGAAAAGCCTGATTGGCATCATCAACGACAGAGTGCAGCATCGAGTGCAGCCCTTCGTCGCCATCTGCCAGTTCAAGATCCCATCTTGTCAGTCTGCGGTGCAGGTCGTACCATTCATTGATTGTCAGCTTGTCGTTTATGTACATGCTGAGTTGTTGGAATTCGTTGCGGAAGGTGTTTATGTTCTGCGTGTTGACAATCTCTTGTTTGTGCAGGTGTTTTTTCAGTGTCAGCAGAATCTGGCTTGGATTGACAGGTTTAATCAGGAAGTCTGCTATGTGCTGGCCTATGGCCTGATCCATGATGTCTTCCTGCTCGTTCTTGGTTATCATTACCACTGGCATTCCTTGACGTAGTCTTGACACCTCTGTCAGGACCTCCAGTCCGCTCACGCCTGGCATGTTCTCGTCCAGGAACATTATGTCGAAACTCTTTTCAGTTACAAGGTCAAGGGCATCGCGGCCGTTGTTGCACGTGACAACCTCGTAGCCTTTTTCTTTCAGAAAGATTGTGTAGGGTTTCAGCAACTCTATTTCGTCGTCAACCCATAAGATTGTTTGTGTCATTTCAGGTAATCGCTTAAAGTTTTTGCCTTTCCGATTATGCCAAGGTCATCAACGGAGATAATCACGAACCGGGTGCCTCGTATTGTGGATTCGGCCATCAGTTTATTGTAATACCACTCAGCATTGCTGCGTGAGTCAAATTCTGTCACTATGATGGAGTGCATACCGTCTATCACTCTTGATTCTAAGTCGTAGCCGTTTATCATGAAGCGGGTGAAGTTGTAGGCGGCAATGTCGTAAAGCACTGAGTTTGCCTGCTTCTGCGTGGAGCCTTCGAGTACTATGACGAGTGCATGTTTGGAGTTGTCATCGCGTGTGAACTCTTTCATCATGTCGTCTGCTGGTTTCTCTGCTTCTTCGCGCAACTGTTCAAGCATGTTGCTGTTCGTGCCTTGCTGTGCCTTCTCTCCTTGATTCATCAGAGCCAGGAGGTCGCGGCACATTGAAGTGACGTCGGCTTGTGGATATGTTGCAACGATGTCTTGCAGTGCGCTGGCAAAGTCCGTCTCTTTCTGTGTCTTGCCTATTGACAATGCGGCAAGGAAGGCGAATTTCGGCATCAGGCCAGAGGTCGGATAATCCCGTTGCATCATTGAATAGTCAGCCAGTACGCCCTTGAAGTCGTTGTTGCAATATTTCTTGTATGTCTGTTCGTATATTGAATCCTGCGTGTTCAACATACGTTTCATCTTGCTGACGTAATTGCTGTCGCTCAGCATCATTGCGTATGTGGAACGTGGATAGCGGCGGATTATCTCGTCCTTGTAGTCTTCTGCCATCTGCATGTCTTCCATCTTCCATCCGAGGCGGTAGCAACTGTAGAGTGACTCTATGTTCATTGAGTCGTTAGGGAAACGCCCTTGAAAATCCTCATGTGTCTGTGCCGACATCTGGAACTCTTCCAGTTTCTCATCGTAGAGCACTGCCAGTGCATAGAGTGATGATGCTATGCGTTTGTTGGAGTTGGCAAAGTCTTCGTCAGTCTTCGGTATCTGCGACAGGTATGTCTCTGGGTCGTGCTGAGGGTTATCGCTGACTTCAGACTTATCACCTTTGCCTGCTTTCTTTTCGCCATCTGCTTCCTCCTTGTCCTCTTCTTTAGTCTCGTCCATGCTGCTGATGGACGAAGCGACCTTGTTGGATCTCCGCCAGTCGTCTTCCAACGGGCGGTTGCCCCATTTATTCTTGAACAACTGTGCGCCCTTCTGTATCAGCTGCTGGTTGTAGAAGTACCAGTCCTGCCGGCCTCTGTTCATGCTCATGTCCGGGCGGACAGACTCCTGAAAACCTTTAGTCTCCTCATCTTTCAGACGTTGTGCCTCTGCCTCTTCCTCAGCCTTTACGCGTTCTATTATGGCATTGACAATTGCCAGTTGTTCTTCTTCCGACAATGTGGAGAGATGTTGCAGGCTATCCTGCAGCTCTATTTCGTTTGTGTATTGAACGAGCAAATCAAGTGTTTCGCTCAGTTTTGATACCCTGCGGTAGTCATCGTGCGTTGTGTTTATCAGTTGTACGGCCTCGCTGTAGCATGGTTGTGCTTTGACGTATTCTCGTTGGTTGTAGTAGAGGTCGCCCATCGTTATGAGCAGTGTTGCCTTCTCGGCTCCTCCCCGTGTGCTTTTCTCGGCACCGGTCTTGTATGCTTCCAGTGCTTTGGCAGTGTCACCGGCTGAAAGGTGCAGATTGCCTATTGCCGTATAAATCTGATCGAGGTAATCCTTGTTGTTGTCGTTTTTCGCCATTTTCTCCAACTTCTTCATGTTTTTCTTGCGGTCGCCTCCTTCGCATTGCAGCAGCAGGATGCGTGCGTTGAATTCCAGTTGGTAGAACTGCGACCTGTGTATGGCTTTTTCGAGGTAATCCGCTGCTTCCTTGCTTTTCCCGTTGTTGAACAGTATCTGACCTATCAGCAGGTTCCAGCGGGCTTTCAGATAGCGGTCTTTTTCGTCCTCGACAACGATTTTCAGGAATGGCAGGGCTTCCATGTCGCGTTTTTCCTTTAGCAGCAGGAAAGCCTTCGTGGCAGTATATTCCTGATTGAGGTCGCGTGGCACTTCGTCCATCTTGATTGCCTCGAATGACTGTTGGGCTTCATATAGCCAGCCAGCCTCAGCGTAGGCGCGTGCAGCCCAGATATTGGCCTGACAGGTTATCTTGATGTCGGAAGGGTAGTGGCGTTTCGTGTAGTTGAATGATGCTATCGCCCCTTCAAAGTCGCCTTTGTGCAATTCTGCCTTGCCTAAAAGAATCCATGCGTCCTTCACTCCCTGCACATACTCCTCTTGGTTGTAGAAGTACATGTATTTGGGGTTTTTCTTTTTCTTGACTTCCAGTTTCGGTTTCTTGGTTATCGAGTGGCTTTTGATGGCTTTCCTGCATTTCAGAATCACAATGTCCATCTGTGACGAGGCGAGTGAGTGGTTTGCTGGGTTGCTGATTGGGTACATTTCAATGCGCTGGGTGTAATCATCGTTGCTGCTGGAATTGATGAGTTTCATTCCCTCTCTGTAGGAGTTCATTGCATTGAAGTCGATATTGTACTTGCATTTTGTCTGGTGGAATGAGCGTGTTGCCCGAGTGTTCTTTTGTGTAGAGCATCCTCCGGAAATCATGATGATGGCTATGGCCACGAGTGTCAAGAGAATTGTGCCCATGCTCTTCAGACAGATGGCCCCTGACATAAAGTTGCATGTATTTTTAAACATCTGACATACAGACTTGGATAATATGATTATTGCCTTTCTCGCCATGATACACAATTAGTCTGCAAAGGTACGGATAATTTTCTTTTTGGCCAAATTTTCAGGCAAAAAAATATTCATTATTTTTTCATTGCCAAATGTGGAATATTTTGTACCTTTGCAGGTTGTTTGTATTTTCTTCAATTGTCAATTCTCAATTGTCAATTCTCAATTAGAACACAATGACTTACGATATAATAAGACTCTCTTCCGGAATAACACTCCTGTACGTGCCGTCCACGCTTCCTATTGCTTACGTAGGCGTTGCCATCAATGCAGGCACACGTGATGAACTCGCAGACGAGTCTGGCATGGCTCATTTTGTCGAGCATCTGATGTTCAAGGGGACTGTCCACCGTACTGCCACCCAGATAATCAATCGTCTTGAGAACGTGGGTGGTCAGATGGATGCCTACACTACCAAGGAGGACACCTACGTATATGCCACTGTTCCTGTAGAATATACAGGCCGTGCTTTGGAACTCTTGGCAGATGTGGTGCTGAACTCGACATTCCCCGATAACGAGATTGAGAAGGAGCGTGTTGTAGTATTGGACGAGATTGACAGTTATAAAGACACTCCTTCTGAATTGATTTTCGATGAATTCGAGGAGCATATCTTTCCGGATTCTTCGCTTGGCAGAAATATTCTCGGTTCGGAGGAGTCTTTGAACACCTTTGATTCCAACAAGGTGAAGGATTTTGTAAACAGACTCTATGTCCCCGAAAACCTTCTTGTTTTCTATATGGGCTCGGCATCTCTATCAGTTGTCTCTAAGGCTGCAGAGAAATATTTTTCTTTTTCCAGAGAATCCAGAGAATCTAGAATATCTAGAACATCTAGAATACCTAGAATATCTAGAGATAATTCTCAATTAAACGAGACCCTCCCATTCCATATAACCAACAGCAGTCTTGATACTGCTCAGACTCATTGCATTATAGGCACAAGAACAATTCCACAATGTCATCCTGACCGCTACAAACTTGTCCTCTTGAACAACATTCTCGGTGGCCCGAACATGAGTTCCCGTCTTAACATGGCAGTTCGCGAGCGTCATGGCTATTGCTATAATATTGAATCTTCTTTGACTGGCTACAGCGACACAGGTGTCTTCATGATTTATTTCGGTTGTGACGGGCGAAATTATAACAAGACATACAATCTTGTGATGCATCAGCTTGACCTTTTGCGCGAAAAGCTTCTTACGTCCCGTCAGCTTGATGTGGCGAAAAAGCAGTTGCGAGGTCAGGTGCTGATAGCCAACCAGAATTACGAGTCGCGTATTCTTGGAATATCAAAGCAGGTGCTTCATAACGAGCCTTTGCGTCCGCAGCAGGAGATTCTTGCCGAGATAGATACCTACACGGCAGAAGATTTAAGGTCTCTTGCATGTAGTTTATTTACCGATTTGTCGTCTCTTACATATAAATGAATCTTTCGCAGGAAGAGAAATATACAACCGACCAGAACAACATCGACCTTTATGTTGATGCGCATTGTTCGCCGGAGCCTGAATACCTTCAGCAGGTCTATCGTGAGACAAACCTTTTCACGGTCAATCCGCGTATGGCGTCAGGTCATCTGCAAGGTCGCTTGCTCAAGATGCTGGTTCAGTTGACAGGGGCAAAAAACATCCTTGAGATAGGAACTTTTTCCGGTTATTCTGCTCTTGCCTTGGCCGAAGGATTGCCCGAAGATGGACGTCTTCTGACGATAGAGGTCAACGATGAGATGGAGGATTTCATCCGTCGTCAGTTTGCCTCTGCCCCTCATGGCAGCAAGATTGATTTGGTAATAGGCGATGCCATTGAGGTGTTGTCCAGATTATCTAGATTATCTAGAGATACTAGAACTTCTAGTATTGTCAGCTTTGATTTGGCTTTCATAGATGCCGACAAGCGTCATTATCAGGAATACCTTGACCTCCTCATCCCTCTCATGCACCCTGAGGCACTGATAATAGCCGACAATACTCTGTGGGATGGCAAGGTGCTTATCGAGAAGCCTCATCCTTCTGATAAACAGACTATTGCAATCAAAGCTTTTAATGATGCACTTCTGTCTGATTCGCGAGTAGAACCTTTGATTCTTCCTCTTCGTGACGGGCTGACACTTATACGAATCAAGTAAAACTTATAATGATATGAAATCTTTTTGGAAAACTGTAGGAGCCGTTGTTATTGGCCTCTTGCTTTTTGGATTTATCCAAGGTATCTTCACCTTCATCACGATGGTGACATTCATGGCTGCACTTACTGCCGACACTGAGGTTACGCTCAAGGACAACACTGTCTATCATCTCAAACTTTCAGGCACTCTTGTTGATTACTCGTCCAAAGAGGACTTGTCTGCTTATTATTCAATGATCTCTGACAAGTTGGGTGATGCCAAGTCTGAACTCTCTATTGCCGACATACGTCGCTCGCTTGAGATTGCAGCGCAGGACAAGCATGTCGAGGCTCTCTATCTTGATTGCAATTTGCTTTCTGCTTCTCCTGCATCGTGCGAGGAGGTGCGCAAACTTGTCCTGAAATTCAAGAAATCCTCAAACAAGCCAGTCATTGCGTATGCCGATAACTACACTCAGGCTGCTTACTGGATTGCTTCGGTGGCTGACAAGATGTATATGAATCCTGAAGGTCTGGTAAGTCTTACAGGTGTCTCTTCAAACGTAATGTTCATGCACGAGGCACTTGAGAAACTTGGTGTCAAGATACAGGTGTTCAAGGTAGGTACCTTCAAGTCTGCTGTCGAGCCTTATCTGCTCGACAAGATGTCTGAGCCTAACCGCCTTCAGTTGACTCGTATGGGTGATGGCATTTGGAATGTCATGTTGAGCGATATTGCTGCAGGGCGTAAACTTGCCGTTGATTCTGTCCGCCGTTTTGCCGACGAAGCACTCTATTTCAGTGGTGCATCTGCCGCTGTCGAGATGGGTATAGTTGACTCGTTGGTTTATCGTCAGGACATGGAGCAGTTGCTCAATACTGCTGTTGACGGCAAGCCCGAGATGGTTAAGATGGCTAAGATGCTAAGTGTCAAATACACTCCAAAATCTTCTGGAAACAAGATTGCCGTCCTCTACGCAATGGGCGGTATCGACGATGCGCAGGGTGAAGGCATTGTCTCTGAGAAATTTGTAAAACAGATAAACAAGCTGGCCGAAGACGACAAGGTCAAGGCTGTTGTTCTCCGCATCAACTCTCCTGGTGGTTCTGCCTTTGGTTCAGAGCAGATGTGGTATGCCGAATCTAAACTCAAGGAGAAGAAACCTCTCATTGTCTCGATGGGCGACTATGCCGCTTCTGGTGGTTATTATATGAGTTGTGCGGCTGATTACATTGTGGCTGACCCAACAACCCTCACAGGTTCTATCGGTATCTTTGGCCTCTTCCCTTGCATTGAGGGTACTATGGACAAGATTGGCATACATTTTGAAGGTACAAAAACTTCGCCATACGCTGACCTTGGCAATCTTACTCGCCCTCTGAACGAGTCAGAGAGTGCTATCCTCCAGAACTATATCAACCGGGGTTATGACCTCTTTACACGTCGTTGTGCCGATGGTCGTGGCATTTCGCAGGACTCTATCAAAGTCATTGGCGAAGGTCGTGTATGGCTTGGTGTTGATGCAATAAACATTGGCCTTGTTGATAAACTTGGAACTCTCGAAGATGCCATTGCCGTTGCTGCCGAGCGTGCTGGCCTAAAGGATAATTATGCTGTGGCGGAATATCCAGAGAAGGAGGATATCTTCGAGGAACTTGTCAAGATGCTTAACGGTGATGATGACGTGGAAGCCCGAATATCAGCCCGCTACCCATTGCTTGCACCATACATCCACCAGCTGAACATCCTGCAGTCGCACACCGGCATACAAGCGTTATTCCCTTATCAAGTAATATTATAACTAGAATAACTAGAATAACTAGAATATCTAGAACTTCTAGAATCTCTAGAAAAAAAACAAAAACAATGTATCCAAACCAAATTAAAGAGGCCCTCCAGACGGTTAAATACCCTGGTACGGGCAAGAACATAGTAGAATCCAACATCCTTGCCGACGACATACGCATTGACGGCAACACGCTTTCCTTTTCGCTCAACCTGCCAAAACAGAACGACCCATTCGCGCGCTCTCTTGCCAAGGCTGCAGAGCAGGCTATACACACTTACGTAGGCACTGACGTTCAGGTTACTGTAAATCTCGCTTACCCGCAGCCAGTGCAGAAACCTGCCGAGGAGAACTCAATGGCGCATGTCAGGAACATAATAGCAGTCTCTTCTGGCAAAGGTGGCGTTGGCAAATCCACAGTGGCTGCAAACCTTGCCATGTCGCTCGCTAACCTTGGTTACAGGGTAGGACTGCTTGATGCCGACATATACGGGCCTTCCATTCCTAAGATGTTCAACATCGAGAATGTCCAGCCAACGGCAACTATTGCCGAGGATGGCCGTCAGCTCATCGACCCAATAGAGCAGTATGGCGTTGAGATTCTCTCAATAGGGTTCTTCGTCAATCCAGACTCTGCCATAGTATGGCGTGGGGCAATGGCATCTAATGCTGTCCGCCAGTTGATTAACGATGCCAACTGGGGTGTGCTGGACTATTTCATCATTGATATGCCTCCAGGAACTTCCGATATTCACCTCACACTTGTCGATGCACTGAAAATCACGGGTGCAATCGTTGTCAGCACCCCTCAGCAAGTGGCGTTGGCTGATGCGCGCAAGGGTATTGACATGTTCCAGAACGACAAGGTCAATGTTCCTATTCTCGGTCTTGTCGAGAATATGGCATGGTTCACGCCAGCCGAGCATCCGGACGAGAAATATTATATCTTTGGCAATGGCGGTTGCCGTGCTCTTGCAGAGGAGCGAAACATCCCTCTGCTTGCCCAGATTCCACTGGTTCAGTCCATTTGCGAATCAGGCGACAACGGAGCCCCAATCGCCTTCGATCCTAACGGCATAGTTGCCCAGCACTACCTCGAACTTGCCCGCAAGATTGTATCTAAATAACCCCGAGGGCTGGCATGAATCAGCACAATTGAATAAAAAGTGCCAGAAATGTTTGCACAGTTCAGAAAAATGTGCTACCTTTGCAGCGCAAAATGGACTCATCGTCAGGTGATGTCCCTTTTGAGTGGCTGAAATCCTCAGTCACAGACATATAGAAAAGCATTTTGCTTTATTTCTTCTCTCTTGAAATTTGGCGATTTTATCCAGTGAAGAGATAAATTGTAGGATGCCCGTCGTTAGGCGGGTTCAATTTATCGTACTGGATGGGTCAGCCAAATACCTAAGAGAGCGGGAATTGAATCCCGCTTTTTTTGTGTGTACGCCTGAACTGTTGCAGACGCAACAAACCGAGTGACAATCAACTTATTTATTAACAAATAAAAAACAAAATCTTATGAAAAAAGTAATTTATTCTTTGTTGTTCTGCATGTGTGTAATGAACATTCATGCACAGTTGACGTTGGAAGCAACGCTTACAGGTAATGTAATGGATATTGAAAGTGCTGGTTCCCAATGGAAACGGGTAAAGTCAGATGGAGCAAGTGTTTGTGTTTTTGCCATATATGACAAAATTGTATCAAAGTACAGTCTTTCTGATTTCAGTCTGATAGAAACTCTCAATATTGATTCGAGCATTAACGATGTGTATTCAATTCAAGAAATTCCTGCTGGATTGTACAAAAATGATGGGGCAGAGTATTATTTGATTAGTGGAGAAGATGGAAATTACAAAGGCAAATTGGGCGTTTATAAAAAAGTGGGTAATGATTTGGTGCTTGATGGCACTCAATTTGAGAATCAAGGATTTATATATAAACAGGCAGGGATTACTGACGTAACGAAAGCTACAGATATATGGAGCAATGGTACTAAATGTTTTGTATTTACAGCCACAAGAGATGGCAATATTAACGTCTATTCCTTTGCAGGAACAGCCAGCAATGTAAGTCAGGTTAAGGCAGATAATACAGAAATGAAGCCTTACCCAAATCCAAGCCATGATAAAATCCACCTGACTTTTGATGCAGTGAAGGAAGTCTCGTCTATCAAGGTGTGCGATGTCAACGGCAGGATGATTGAGAGGATACCTGTTGGCGACAATGCGACAGAGTACGAACTGGACGTTCACTCTTACCCAGAAGGTGTCTATTTCTACGAGATAGACGGCAAGAGCCAGAGCTTCATGGTGTGTCTTATACTGAAAAAAGTTGACTCCAAACTTTTTAACAAATGGAGTTAGAAAACAATCAAAAAGGCAGGAAACAGAAGAAATCACCTGCCATCACTCCTGAACAGCGTCAGGAGTTCTACCGGTTACGTTACACTGA
>JAZRYS010000002.1:0-1234 GCA_045600865.1 Candidatus Aphodosoma sp. | reverse complement strand
CAATGGCTCTCATTGCGGCGGCAAAGGTACTGAATGACGGATGCGTGGACTTGGTTGTACTCCATCATTCGTGGATAATTGCTCTTTCACGCTGATATGCCCTGTTTCTTGCCGTTATTGCAGACGGTACGAGCCAAATTGAGCCATCCTGTCCTCCATTATTCGGTCTATTTCCTCCTTGACAATAAGATTCTGGACACCAACTTTGACTTTTGTGAGGTTATTTGTCTTGACAATAACACAGATATTGCTCTTTGTCATTCCGTATTTCTCGGCAACCTCAGCAGTAGTATAGTAGGCATCACTTTCTTTTAGCTCTGGATGATATATCTCATCCAGATGTATCTTTGAATAGTATGTCTTGCCATATTCACGCTTTGTGGGAATGTGGCGACGATAGGCTTGGGTGCGGATTGATTCCTTAGTGGTGGAATAGAGCGATTCTGCTTCTTCTGTGGTAAGCCATTCAGTCAATGCTTCTATCTCGGCTGTCACTCCGAACAGATCATCCATGTGCTTACGGCTGTAATAGTTCTTGCCAGCGATCTTGCACATGGGTATCTGGTTGTTCTTGGCAGTAGTATAGAGCCATGACTTCTTGACCTTGTAGATTGCCATCACATCCTCTCCAGAGATATAGTCAAGTGGTTCGCTTGATTGAGCATTAGTTTCGCTTGCGCTGGTCTTGCCTTTCTTTGATGAAAGGGAATAGGAAGACTTTACCTTCTTAGGTTTTGAAGTGGGAAGGACACGGTGATAGGGATTGCCAGCCAGCATCTGCTCGATGTCTGCTTTGCGGATAAAAGCCATACGGCTGCTGATGCGTGAAGCGGATAGCTTACCTTCGTTTACCAACTTGTAAACATACTGGCGTGTGCATCCCATGAGGATAGCAGCCTTGGAAAAGGTAAGATACTCCTGGCTTGCGATGTCGATGACAGGCTCGACTGCCTTGATGAACTCTTGTTGCTTCTTCTTGCGCTGAGCCTTTGCTGCCTCGGCACAATGTTCTGAGCAGTACTTCTGCGAACCGCTGTTGCAAGTGAACACCTTGCTGCAGAAAGCACATTTTCTGGTCTTTCTCATTTGATTCCGAATTATGTGGTTTTACATTCATTTTCGTGTAAACCACCACGGAGTGAACTCATGTTAATCATTGACAACGCTTGTCAACTCTTTCCACGATGTTCCGTTCTTCAAACGAGGTCACTTACTTGCTTCCTTCCCTTTGGTC
>JAZRYS010000001.1:0-1337 GCA_045600865.1 Candidatus Aphodosoma sp. | reverse complement strand
ATAATTATCAATTGTCAATTATCAATTATCAATAAAAAAACAAATTTTTTCTTACCTTTGCAGCGAATTTGTGTGGTAATCGGTGAACAAAGTGGGTAAGCCGCATTTGGTACAGATGAAAATGAGAAAATTCAGATACCCAGTAGATACCGACCAGTTCCAGAAGATAAGGGAACAAGGAAAGTTGTATGTTGACAAGACAGACATGATGTACGATCTTGCCAACAAGTACGAGTATGTCTTCCTTGCTCGACCTCGCCGATTTGGCAAGTCCTTGCTTTGCAACACCTTCAAGGCTTATTTCAAAGGACAGAAGGAACTGTTCGAGGCCTGTCCTGAGCAAGGTCGAAGGGGACTGAAGGTGATGGAGTTGGAGAAGGAGTGGAAGACGTATCCTGTGTTGCACTTCGATATGAGCGATCTAAAGAACTGCAGTATTTCGGAAGCGCGGTCAAACCTTGAGGCTCAGTTGAGAACCTACGAGGCAATTTACGGCAGAGACCCACTGACCGAGACGTTGGGTGGCAGGTTTCGTGACCTCATCCACAACGCAGAGAAGCAATCGGGCGAGAAGGTTGTGGTGATCCTTGATGAATACGATGCACCGATTATGCGGCTGCTCTATAGTGAAGACTTGGAGGCAATGCGCACCATGTTGCGTAGTTTCTATCAGGTAGTCAAGAAGGAGGGTGCTTACCTTCGCTTTGTCTTCATAACTGGCGTGACGAAGTTTTCACAACTCAGTATTTTCTCGGAACTGAACAACCTTTACCAGATTTCAATGTTAGACGAATATTCTGGTCTTTGTGGCATCACTCAGGAGGAACTGGACACAGTGCTTCGCCCTTGTGTTGAGGAATATGCAGAAAATCTTGGCATCACGACCGATGATGCCTACGCCCTGCTGAAGAAGAACTACGACGGATATCACTTCTCACCGAAGAGCAAGGATGTTTATGCGCCGTTCAGTCTGTTGAGGGCACTTGATGCCAAAAACACTGCGCACTACTGGTTTGAGTCGGGAACATCCAGTTCATTGTTGGAGCATCTCAAACGCTTTCCAATTACCCGTGCTCTGGACTACGACGGTGTTGCAGTGAGTGAGAATGAGTTCAGCATCCCATGTGAGGACGCAGAAACGCCAATGCCATTGCTCTATCAAAGTGGCTATCTCACCATTGCATCATACGATCGATTGCTTCAGCGTTATGAGTTGAAGATTCCTAACAGCGAAGTTCGCAAGGGACTTATCGACTGCCTGATGCCGATTATCTTGAAGCGCCCAGTAGCTGACAACAATAGTGTAGTAGCGGCTATGGCCAAGGCTGTATTCAACG